>JADLEX010000126.1 GCA_020845895.1 Deltaproteobacteria bacterium
TCTGCCCATTAAATAACCGCGTTCGATATTTTCCCCATTTCGTGGGCGGAAATCCGTCAGCGGGTACAGCTTCGTTTCTCCGTCGCCACCTTTTTCGGTGATCCAGATTTGATCCCTCCTGAATCTAAATCCCTCGACTGAGGGGGCCAAAAGTTTTGTATCATGGGTTGAAAATATCATCTGAGCGTTTTTTTTATTTATTTTCGGATCGTTAAATTGCATAATTAACATAATCGACAATAAGGGATGCATGCTTGCTTCCAATTCGTCAACGACCAGCAACCCTCCGGAATTTAGCGCGGAAATTATTTCCGGCGCAATTCTAAACATTGCTTGTGTTCCTTTCGACTCCTCGGCCAAAGGGAGCCAAGCTTCAATGGAGCCGGGCTGATGTTTAACCATCACGCGCTTTCTGGCCGGGCGCAACATCCGATTTGATGATAACGGGCGCTCCACCTGTAAGCTGGATTCAATATCTTCGAATTTAAAATCTTCTATTCCGAGATCTGCTGACTTTATCATACTTCGAAATCGGTCGAGATTTTGTGAACTTTCCTCATTATTCGACGCAAAATCCATCTTGAGTTGCCTGTCCTGCCACTGCATTAGCTTAATTGACGCGAGTTGCTCTCCGAAATACGGCAATGCTCTCCTGGTCGTAATGCTTTCCAAATTGATGACAGAAGTATTCCCAAACCACCGATATATGGGTGTGAGTTGTTCGTGGTTGAACTGGGCCGCGACGGACAAGAAAAGCGAATCTGGCCTAGTAAACTGATTTATGGGTAATTTGTCTCCTCGAAGAGTCGATCCAAATTTGAATTCGTCAATATCGCGAACAAACCACATTTGCCTTCTTTTATTTGGCCAAGCATATAACCACTCTTCCAAAAATCTCTCATCGTTTGCTGCGAAGCCGTAGTTATAACGTATGTTGTCAATTAAGAACTCTACTTCAAAGAGAGATTCAGTATTCGCAGCGCCGGACCAAGCAAATGCTACTCGCGGAACCCCAGAAGCGGGATCCCATTCTCTCATGGATGTTAACACAAATCGTCGCATGTATTCAAAAGCCGATAAAACATTGCTCTTCCCGCTCGCGTTCGCGCCGTAGATGGCGGCGGCGGGCAGGAGCTTCTTGGAGTACCCCGGGACGGATCGCGGGATCGGATCGTCCTTCGCCCCGATGTTCGCGGCCTCCATGGTGAGGACCTGTTCGTCCCGGATGGAGCGGTGATTGGCTACGCGAAATTCGATCAACATGGCCTTAAAACGCCGTCGACAGGAAGTTTCGACGCCTTTCATGCGGATTTTCCGCACAAAACGCCTCAAAGTCAACATAGTTAAGGAGTTCAAACGTCTTTTCGTCGAATGCTCGCGGACGGGACGACCGGAGCGGAGCAGGAGGTCGTGCGCACGAGTGCTCAGCCGATTTATGCGTCGAGTTCCAATTGTCTCGCTCCGCGCCCCTTGGCGATGCGGCGGCTCTGTGCCAAATTCCGGGGCGCTTCACGGGGAACACCATGGAACTCGAACGCATCAGCCTGACCATCGACCGCGACCTCATGCGCCGGTTCGACGCGCTGCTCGCGCGAACGGGGCACACGAACCGTTCCGAGGCGATCCGCGATCTGATTCGTGCGCGGCTGGTCGAGGAGACGTGGACGGCCGAGGACACCGACGCCGTCGCGACGATCACGATGGTGTACGACCACGAGAAGCGAGAGCTGGCCGACAAGCTCACCGAGACCGGCCACGCGCACCACGAGCAGATCCTCGCGTCGATGCACGTGCATCTCGATCGACGTCACTGCCTCGAGGTGATCGCTCTGCGCGGCGCGCCGGCCGAACTGCGTCACATCGCCGACCACATGATCGGCATGAAGGGCGTGAAGCACGGGCAACTCGCCATGACCAGCGCGAAGTTCGAAAAGCCGGACGGCAAATGATGCGGCGGATGGCGCTCGCGCTGCCGCGCGTCTTCGCGCTCGCGCTGGTGGGTGTCTTCGTGCTCGCGGGCGCGGCGGCGGCGCACCAGTTTCAGATGAGCGAGATCTGGGTGATGTTCGCCAAGGACGGCACCTGGCGCGCCGACGTGCTGCTCGATGTCGATATGCTGCTGCAAATTCCCTACGAGGCGCTCGTGATCCCCACCATGACCGCGGCCCAGGCGAAGGACAAACGCCTGCCGACGGAACAGGAACTGCGCGATTTTCTGCGCGAGCAGTTTGTCGCGAATTTCGACGGCAAACCCGCGAAGATCGACGTGGAGTTCGTCTCGCTCACGAAGAAAGACATCGGCTACTGGACGCAGACGACCATTCCGCCGCGATCGTTCCGGCTCGTCGGGCGCGCGCCGGGAGGCGCGACGAAGTTCTCGCTCAAGGCTTCGGCGCATTTCGGCGTGGTGTCGTTGTCCTTGCGCCGCGAGGGCGCGGACACGGCGACGCAAAAGACCGTCTTCCCGGGCACACCGAGCCCGGATTGGAATTTCACCGGCTCCTGACGGGCCGCGTCAGGGTTGCCTCACCACTCCGGCCCGATCCAGCCGAGCTTTCGCATCATCCAATAAGGCAGCATGTAGTCGTGGCCGCTGCGCTCGCGTCCCGCGTCATCGCCACCATCGAGTCCGTAGGGGCTACGGTGCCAGATGCACATGTCGGGAACGCGCAGGTTCGCGGGCAGCGGATAGAGCGCCCAATCGGTTTTCTCGGGATTTTTCTCGATGTCGGGGTTGGCGCTGTTCTGGATGTATCGGTCGCGCAGCGGCGCGTCGACGAATACGTCCATCTGTTTGATCGCCTTCATGACGGCGACGGGATCGCGATAGCCGGTCGACGACAGATACCATGACGTGAACGTGGGGTTTTCCTCGACGCCGCCCCGCCGCCATGCGAGACCGTCGCCCGATTCCCACAGCAGATGACGGAATCCCGCGATGTACTGTTCGCGCAGGGCCGGCGAGTCTTCGAGCGAAGTGAGCACGAACAGATTTTCGAAGCCCATGTACACGTTGTAGTGCTTGGTCTGATAACCCAGGTACAGCCACAGATAATGCTGCACGTTGTCCGGGCAGCCGCGCGTCACGAGTTCCTGATAGTATTCGCCGAAACGGGGTTCGTCAGACACGCGCTCGGCGAGGCGCATCCACGCGAGGCTCGCCGCCGAGGTCAGGCCGTTGGGCACGGGCCAGCCTTCGAGGGAAAAGCACCGGAAGTCGCCGTACTGCGTGGGCGCGCCGTCCGCGTCGATGATGCGAAAGTCGTTGCCCCACATGTGATCGGCGATCTCTTCCACCGTGCGGCGCACGTCGGCGCGCACGTCTTCGTCGGGGACGAGATCCCACGTGGTCGCAAGCCCCACCAACTCGCCCGAATACTGGTCGATGCTCACGTCGCCCTTCCAGTAATAGTCGGCGAATTCGCCCTCGCCCTCGTGGTCGTCGTTGATCGGCCAAAACTGCGTGAACTCGTTCGGCGCCATCGGGGCGTCCTTGGGCATATAGCTGCGCGAGAGCAGGCCCGGCACGCCGTTGACCCGGTTGAGCAGATCCAGGCCGCGCACGTGCAGACGCACGTTGTCGAGAGCCTCTTCGCTCTGCTCCACGGCATAGCGAAACGCCGCGCCCGCCGACGCGTTGCCGTGGATGAAACACGCGTCGCCCAGATCCGAAAACCAGTAGTCGCCGCCCGGATCGTCCGGGTTGTCGGCGGTGACGGACAGGCCGTCGCTGTTGTGGCGGGCGAGATAGACCTCCTGATAGGCGCGGGCGCGCTTGAGCAAGGGGCCGTCCTCGCCCGGGTCGCCGACACGGATGCCGAACGTCTCCATCGCGGTTTGCGGCTCGGTCGACGAATCGCCCGCCTCGATCACGAACAGGTAGAGCGTCTCCTCGTCGTCGAGAGGCGTGCCGGTCAGCGCCCCGGTTGAAGCGTCGAGCGAAAGACCCGCGGGCAACTCGCCGTCCACGACGGCCCATCCATGATAGGGAGCGACGCCGTTTTGCGCCTCGAAGACGTAGCTGTAAGCCTCGCCGGGCTCGGCCACCGGCGGAAAGTCGTGGACGATCGCAAAGGGATCGGGCGCGTCCGTGTCGTCATCGGGCAGCGGCGGCCAGGTGTCATCGTCCGCGCTGTCGTCATCCGCGTCGTCATCCGCCGAATCGTCATCGACGGAAGCGTCGTCGTCCGAGGGATCGCCCGACGAATCGTCGTCGTCATCGCCGCATCCCAAAAGAAAGATCGCCATGAACACCGAAAGAACGACCAGAGACCATCGGAGTTTCATTTCCATCCCGCCCAAACCCAAGAGTGAATCGGCGTGCGTTTCACGCCGCCGACACGCTAGCCAAGATCTTTCCGCCCCGCAAATGTCCAGCCGCGCGCCAAAAAAAAACCGCCGCGAAACCGCGACGGCTTTTTGAGGTTTGTGCGTGTCGATTACGGCTGGAGCAACGGCTCCTGCACGCCGTCTGGATCGTCCGAGCAGGACGAGGGGGACGCGTCGCAAGGCAGCGGATCGCCCGCGGCGACCAGCGCGGCCTTGACCTGCGCGGGTGTGAAACCCGGGTTCGCGGCCTTGACGCGCGCGGCCGCCCCCGCGACGTGCGGGCTCGCCATGCTGGTTCCGCTCATGGTCGCGTACGAGCTGCCCTTGTAGGTCGAATAGATGCCGACGCCGGGCGCCATGATGTCCACGTCGTGCCCGTAGTTGGAAAAGCACGCGAATGAATCGTCCACGCTTTCCGTACACGAGCTGAACGCGAAGTTGCCCGTGCCCAGGCGTCCTTCGAGACCGTCGAAATCCGCGAGGGCCGAAACGGTGATGACTTCGTCATACGCGGCGGGCAGGGACAACCCCGCGTCCTTTTTCTCGTTGCCCGCGGCGACGACAAACGTCACGCCCGCGCCCACCGCCGAGCAGATCGCCTTGTGATACGAGTTCGTCGAGGTCGAGCAGCTTTGGCCGTCGCGGTCGTCGGAACCGGAACCGCCGAGGCTCATGTTGGCGACTTCGATGGTGGCCGCGTTGCGCTTGACCCAATCGATGCCCTGGATGACGCCGGACGTGGTGCCCGAGCCGTTTCGGTCGAGGACCTTCACCGCGTGGAGCCGCGCGCCGGGGGCCGTGCCGACCACGCCCACGCCGTTGTCGATCGCGGCGGCGGAACCCGCGACGTGCGTGCCATGGCCGTTGTCGTCCGCGCCGCCAATCTTGCAGTCTTTCGTCTTGCGATCGAGCGTGCGGCAATCGACGCCCTTCACCACGGTGAGGTCCGGGTGGTTGAGCTGGATGCCGGTGTCGATGATCGCGATGTCGGCGTTCACCGTCGTGCCGTTCAGTAACAGGTCAAAATAGCTGCGCTTGATTCCGGTCGGAACGGTTTGCGCGTTCGCGCGCACGATCGTGTCCGGCTCGATGGCCACCACGTCCTTGTCCCGTTCGAGCAGACGAAGCTGCGCCGCCGTGAGTCGCGCCGCGAAACCCTTGAGCGCATGGTTGTAAGCGTTCTTCGGCGAGATGCCGCGCGCGACGGCGAAGTCCACCGAGTCCTTTACCTGCGGATTCAACGTCACGATGTACTGTCCGGGGATCACGTTGACGCTGGGCGCGGTCTGCGCGAACGCGGCGACCGAAATCAACAGCACGCACGCGGCAAGTCCCATGACCCGGGCGGCGCGGCTCAAATCCTTACGCATCTGGGCACCTCTTGAAAATTCACGATGGAACGCCGGAACATAGCCCATTTTTCGCGAAAGGCCATGTGATTTTCGTCACGGGACCAACAGGATAGGAGGGAAATCGCTCGAAATCAACGACGCCCCATTCCGCCGATTTTACAGATACGGCCTGAGCACCTCGACCAACATGGCGAGAATCGGGAGCAGGATGGCGCCCACGATGGCCTCGCCGGCGATGAGGCCGGACGCGAGCGGCGCGCCGTAGTGCTCGCAGCCGCCGTTTTCTCCCGGCGCGAATTTGCGCCACACCGCCGTGATGACGCTGCCCACGGCGGTTCCGATGGTCAGGACGGGCGGCAGGATCAGCGCAAAACCGACGGCGGACGGAATCGGCACCCACCAGAAACGCGAGGACTCCTCGCCTTTTTCGTTTTTCCTGCGCACGGCAAGCAGCACTTCGAAGAGCACGCCGAAGCCGATCGCGAAAACGGACGCGGTGAGCGCACCGCGCGGCAGTGCCGAAAGGCCCTTTTCCATCACGATGGCGAGCGACGCGATTTTTAGCCCGGTGGGGGCGGCGAGTTGCCCCGGGTCGAGGCCGATGCCGTAAGTCTTTTCGAGCAGGTTGAACATCAGCGGAGTCAGGATCGCGCCGATCGGGATCATGATCAGCCCCGCGATGATGAGCGTCTTGAACTTGCCGCCCAATCGCTGCGCGACCCAGAACGACGGCACGACCGTTTCGCTGGACGCCTGCGGATTGGCGCTGACGTACGCAGCCACGAGGTTGCTGCGGATTTGCGCGGGCCAGAGGAGGCCGAACAGGAACTGCGTGGCGTTGGCCATCAGGGATACGGGGCCCTGGCCCGTGATTCCCAGAACGCGCAGTCCCGCGATGATCAGGATGGGCTGAATGGCGACCGCGAGCAGAACCTCGACCCACGGCATATGAAACCAGGAGGACGTGATCCAGACCAGGACGGCGACGGATAGCAGCGTGCCCGCGAGGACCCACGAGGTCGGAACGCTCTCGTCGGCCAGCGACACGTGCGCGTCGTTCGATTCCTTTTTGCCTTCGGTCAGGTTGCGGATCACGGGGATGATCACGCTGGTCAGCGCCGCCGACAGCATCATCGCCGTGGCCGGCCACATCAGCCACTGGACGACGAGTTTGAAATGCGACGCCGACTCGACGTATTCCATCGCGCCGCCGCACGAACCGGCGAGGAACACGAGGGCCTGCGCCTTTTCGGGATCGGCCATCTCAGAAACACCGCCGAGTGTCGAGAAGCATTGATTCCAGTTCGCGGCGCTCGTGCCGCCGAGCGCTACGAGTTTGGCAAACGTCTCGCCGAAGGTGTTGATGACCCACACGCCGATGAGACCCGACAGGCCGACCGACAGCGGCACCAACATGCCGATACCGATCGCGGCGAATTCCAGCCCGAACGACATCTTGAGCGCCGCGTTGCCCACCATCGGCGTGATGACGCCCAGGCCGTCCTTGAGCAGCGTGAAGAAACCGGCCACCGCCGTGCTGACCTTCAGCACGTCCCGGCGACGCTCGGTCAGCGCCGTCACCTCGGGGTCGGTCAGCGTTTCGGCGACGCTCAGCACTGCCTTGGCGGTCGGCCACGGAAGCATCTTGTCACGCAGGATCATGCGCCGCGGCCACACGCCCATGAAGATGCCGAGGACGGCGGACACCGCGAGCCAGATGAACGTCTGCCACCACGTCGGGTTGAAGCCGATGTCGCGCTGGAAAACGACCTGGATGTAAAAAAACGCGGACAAAATGACGACCATGAAGCCGATGCCCGAGACGGTGTTGATCATCGTCTGGATGATGGTCAGCTCGATGGCGAGGTGCTTTTTGTCCGTTGCGTGCCGGGCGAGCAGCGACGCGGCGATGAACATGCCGCCGTAGGTCAGATCCACGCTCATGCCGAGCTTCAGCGTGACATACGGCGTCGCCGCGGCGGCGAACGCGCAAAGCAGGGAGCCCAACAACAACAGTCGCCAGTGAAGCTCTTTCATCAAATGTCCCTTTGGGAAAAGTCCACGTGCGCGTCCTTTATAATGGACGATCGGAAAAGAGGTAAGGGCGCCGACTTACGGGCACCCGATCTCGAAATCGTCCGGAGCGGTCAGAAACTGGAGCACCCACGTCGCCACCGGCACGCGGGCGCGACGGAGAAATTCGGCGACATCGTCGTTTTGTTCGGCGGCGGCCCGCATGCATTCGCCGGAGAGGTCGATGCGCCCGGCGTCGTTTCCGAGGCCCGGAATTTTCGTCGAAAGCCGGTACGCATCCGGCCCTTCGGCCCACGGATCATTCGCGTCGTCCGTCGGCATGAACCCCGGCAGGTCGGACCACGCCTCGATGAAGGTCATCTCGCCGAGGTCGTTGAACGTGAACTCTTCGTAAATCGGGCACGAGGTCACGCCGTCGTACTCGAAGACGACGCGGCAGCGCCCAAAGGGCTGGAAGTCGAACGCGCGGCAATCGCGCTCCAAGACCCGCGTCGGGTACAGACGCAGCGCCAGATCGATCAAAATCATCGCGTCGTCGCCGAAACCCGTGAGCAGCAGCCAGGGCGGCCACTCCCATCGCGCGACCAGTTCGGAATAATTCGGGATGGAGCGCGGGTCGGTGTACGAGTCGAGCGTGTCGAAATATTTCAGCGACTGCTCGACGTAATACTCCGGCGGGAAACGGGGAGATGAAAACCCGGACGTCGCGTTGTCGCCGGGGATCTCCCAACAACTCGGCGCCGGTTCATTCTCGCCGCCCGGCTCGTCGTTGCCCGCCGGGATCTCGACTTGCGGAGATGCGGCCACAGACCGCGTCTCGACGCCGGTGTCATACCCGCAAGAGGGCAGCAGTCCCAAAACGCAGAGCGCGAAAACCGCCATCGAAACGAGACATGGTTGGATATTGCGCGGAGGCATCGGCACCATTGAATGCCGACCGGCGAAGCCCGTCAATCGCGCGGCCACTTACGGGCTGGCTCAATGGCTATGCGTTTCGTCGAATCCGCGCGAGCCACGCCGCCGCGCCCTCGCCGTGCCAGTGATTGGCGAAGCGCTCGGGCTCGATCGACTCCACCGTGAAGCCCTCGGCGAACGATGCGCGGATCTCGTCGGCCGTCACGCGTCGCGGGCCGCCCGGACGCGTTTCGAGTTCCGAAAAACACATCACAATCAAGGAAGCGCCGGGCCGCATCGCGGCCGACAGCGCATCGACGTAGGGTCCGCGCAACGCGTCGGGGAAGGTATGGAACAGGCCTCAATCGACGACCGTGTCGAACTGCCCGAGCTCAGGCGCGCGCATCGCCGACATCACGTGAAAGCTCGCGGGCACGCCGCGTTCCTCCGACTTCTGCCGCGCCCGCTCGACGGCAACCTCGACGAAATCGATGCCGATCACGTCGAGACCCCGCGCGGCGAGATACAGCGCGTTCTCGCCGGTACCGCAACCGATGTCGAGCACGCGCCCGCGAACTTCGCCCTCGGCGCACATCCTCACAATCGCGGGTTGCGGTCGTCCGATATCCCACGGCGCGGGCTCATCGCCTTGATAAGCCTCATGGAATCGATCAGCATGGTCGTCCGAGATTCCCACGTCACTTGCTCCGCATGTTGGGAAAGCGGTGGTTCATAACCGAACAATTGTGAGAAAACCATGAGATTGCTCAACTTGCCGCCATTCGTGGGCAAACTCGACGCCGTCCCGGTTCGATGACCACGGCTCAGCCTCATGCCCCCATTGAGCGCCTTCACGTCGCGGTCGATCGCCGCGTCCGCGTCCTGACAAGACGTCACGCGGACCGGCTGCGTTGCGGGCTCGGTTGCGCGTCGTGCTGCGAGGACGACCTGACGGTGTTTGCGGTCGAGGCCGAGCGCATCCGAAGGCA
>JADLEX010000127.1 GCA_020845895.1 Deltaproteobacteria bacterium
AAGGTCTGCTTGATGAGCAGCCCGCATCCGCACAGGACGCCGAGCGCGATCGAAAATTTCCGCGAAGAAAAACGGTCGGTCGCAAGCGCCATGGCGAGCGTCGCCGCGACGAGCGCCGCGAGGGGCCAATCGACGAGATAGACTCGCGAAAAACCGAGCGCCGCGGGCGAGAGCGTCGCCAGCGTCGCCGCGAGCAGACCGGTCGCCTCGTCGCGAAGCCGCTGCCCGATGGCGAACACAGCCATCATCAAGATCGCGGAGTACAGCGAGATCGACATGGCCGCCGCGTCAAACGTATCGGGATAAAGCACCGAGAACGGCAGAGCCGTGAAATGCGTCAGCGGCGGGTAGAACAGGTCGCGCGTTGCGTCGAGG
Organism: Deltaproteobacteria bacterium; assembly: GCA_020845895.1. Lineage (NCBI taxonomy): Bacteria > Pseudomonadati > Myxococcota > Myxococcia > Deltaproteobacteria bacterium. The sequence goes on from JADLEX010000127.1 coordinate 376, forward strand.
AATCCGCTCCACATACCGGGCTCGCCGAGCACGGCCCGCGCCAGCATCGCCGCCGCGCGCGACATAAAGAGCACGTCGTGCGTGGGCGGCACGCGGTCCGCGAGGATCACGTGCGACGAAACAAGGGTATTGGCGAGGATGAGCAGACAAAGCGCCGCGAACATCGGCCGAGAAGTTTTCGCGCCGAAGGAGGTGTCCTTCGTCTCGCTGTCCAGGCCGTCGCCCATCGGGTGAACCGCCGATCCTTGTCCCCTGAATCGGGCCAGACTATAACCGGCGATCGACACGCTCAAGTGCGGACCCACGCCGCCGACGGAGAACCGCATGGAGTCCGAGCCCCGCCGTTTCATCCTCGCCAGCGGATCGCCGCGCCGCCGGGCGATGTTCGCCGAGATGGGCGTCGCATTCGAGGTCGTCGTTTCGAATGTCCCGGAAGACGAGATGCACGGCGAAACGCCCGACGCGCATGTGCGGCGTCTCGCGTACGCCAAGGCGGACGAGGTCGCGCGCGGCCGCGACGACGCCCTCGTGCTCGGCGTGGACACGATCGTGGTGATCGATGGCGAGATTCTCGGCAAGCCCGCGAATGAGGGCGACGCCGAGCGGATGCTCGGACGCCTCGCCGGGCGCGATCACACGGTCTTCACGGGCTACGCGCTCGTATGGACCGCGGGTGTCGCGCGAGAGAGCCGCGTGGTGCAAAGCCGCGTCTTCATGCGCGCGCTCACGCCCGAGCGCATCCAGTGGTACGTCGCCACCGGCGAACCGATGGACAAGGCGGGCGCCTACGCGATCCAGGGTATCGGCGCGTCGCTGGTGACGCGCGTGGAGGGCAGCTATACGTGCGTCGTGGGGCTGCCGCTCGCCGAAGCCGTGCTCGACATCGAGCGGCTCGTCGGCCCCGAGTGGCTGTTCGGACGCCGCCCATGACCACCAACGCCGTCGCGCGAAACCTGGCATCGGTGCGCGAGCGCGCCGACGCCGCCGCGCGAAAAGTCGGGCGCGATCCCGCCGCGATCACCCTCGTCGCCGTCTCGAAGACGCATCCCGTCGATGTCGTCACGGCCGCGCACGCCGCGGGGCATCTCGACTTCGGCGAAAACTACGCGCAGGAACTGGCGGACAAGGCGAGCGCCGCGCCGCCGGATGTGCGCTGGCACTACATCGGTCGATTGCAGACGAACAAGGTGAAGTTCGTCGCGCCGGTGGCGTACCTGGTGCACACGGTCGATTCGGAGCGCCTCGCGCAGGAACTCGATCGTCGGGCCGCGCTGCTCGAACGACGCATCGCCGTTCTTCTGCAGGTCAATCTGGCAGGCGAGGAACAAAAAGGCGGAGTAAACCCGGATGAATTGCCCGCGCTGCTCGACGCCGTATCGGCCTGCGCGCATCTCGACGTGCGCGGCCTGATGACCATGCCGCCGTTCTGGCCGGCCGAGCGCGTGCGCCCGTTTTTCGCCGCGCTGCGCGAGTTGCGCGACCGGTTGGCCTCGCCGTCGCGGCCGCTCGCGGAGCTGTCGATGGGGATGAGCGGCGACTTCGAAGCCGCCATCGAGGAAGGCGCGACGATCGTGCGCGTCGGCACCGCCATCTTTGGTACGCGCGAGCCGTGACCGCGTCATGACGAGTGCATCGATCCCGGTCACGTCGCGATTTGCCGCGCATGCCGCGCTGGTTGCGCTCGTGGCGATCGCCGCGTATGCGCCCGTCTTCGTCAACGAATTCACCTACGACGCGCGCCTCGTCGTCGGCGACAACCCCGCAGTCGCCGACCCGGCGAACCTCGCCGCGCTGTTCTCGGGCGAATACTTCACACGCTTCGGCGAAAACACGTATCGCCCCGTCGTCAGCCTCACCTACATGATCGACGCCGCGCTGCTCGGTCGCTCGATCGGGGCGTTCGGCGCGTCGAGCCTCGCGTGGCACGTGCTTGCGGTGGTCGGGTTCCTCGTCGTCGCGCGCCGACGTGTCGGGGCGTGGCCCGCCCTCGCCGCGGCGCTCGTCTATGCCGCGCACCCCGCGCCGAGCGAGGCGGTGTTCTGCGTCGGGCATCGCGAAGCGATCCTCGGCGGTGCGGCCGTGTGGTGGGCGATCGCGGCGCACGACCGCGCGTCCAAATCGCCCGCTCATCGCACGGCTTCGCTCGCCATCTACGCGGTCGGCATGTTCGCGATCGAGTCGGTGATCCTCGTCCCGGCTTATCTCGCGGTCGAAACGTGGATCGCGCGCGAGGACGGGCGCTGCGCGGCGCTGCGCCGCGTGTGGCCGTTCGCCGTCCTCGCCGTCGCCTTCGTGCTCGGTCGCGAGTTCGTCTTCGCGGGCACGCGCGGCGAGACGCCGTTCTACGGCGGTTCGTGGCTGTCGGCCCTCGCCGCGGCCTTCGCGTTTTTCGCGCGCTACGTCGCGCTCGCGTTCTGGCCGAATCCGCTCGCGCCCGACTATGCCGCGTCGCCGATCGCGCAACTCGCCCCGTCGACCATCGCGGGCATGGTCATCGCCGTCGCGATGACTTGGCTCGTCGCCACCCGGCGCGGCGCGGTCGCCACGCGGCTCGGCATCGCGTGGTTCGCGGCGTCGCTGCTGCTCGTCTCGCACGTCCTCGTACCTTTCTGGATTCCCATGGCCGAGCGATATCTCTACGTCGGCATCGGCGCGTTTGCGCTGGCGCTGGTTGCCCCGCTCGTTTCGGCATCGCTCGACATCGGGCTGTCCAGGTCGCGGATGACCCTCGTGTTCGCGTGCGCGCTCGCCTTGCTGATCGCCGCCACGCATCTGCGCGGGCGCGACTGGCGCGACGATCTGTCGTTGTGGAGTCGCGCGGTGGCGACGCAGCCGCGTTCCCCCGTGGCGTGGAGCAATCTCGCCGACGCACTTTCCGCGCGTGGAGACCAGCGGGGCCGCAAGGAGGCGCTCGCACGGCTTGTCGAGATCGATCCGCAAAACTTCGGCGCGATGGACACGCTCGTCACGATGGCGCTGCGCGAGCGGAGAACGGTCGATGCGCGAGCGTGGATCGCGCGAATGACGAATTCGGGCGCCCCGTCGCTCATGATCGAGCGCGCCCGCGCGCAGACGGCTATCGCCGAAAGCCGGTTCGAAGAGGCCGGGGTGGCGGCGGCGGCATGTCTCGATGCAAACCCGCGCGAGGGGCTGTGCCTGCAGGCCGCGGCATTCATCGCGTTTTCGCGAGGCGACGACGATCTCGCGGCGCGGCGTTTTGACGAGTGCGCGCGCGAGGCGTCGGCCGACATGTCGATCCGCGAGGCGTGCGAGCGCGGTCTGGCCGCGGCGAACGCTCGACGCGCATCGCGCGAAAACCCCGATGGATCGGGCGTTTTCCCATCGCCGGGAACGCCGTGAAACTCGCAACGGCTATTGACACCCGCCCGTGATTGCAAAATGATTCTTCGACGCTGACTTTTTCTTTTGGCAACGCGCAACGGAACGTACACATGGATCTGGCCGAGCGGATTGCGTCGGAGCAGTCGCTTTCGACGGCGGTGGTGCGGCGCATCATCGAGTTGTTGGTTGCACAGGCGACCATTCCTTTCATCGCGCACTATCGCCGTGAGGATACGGGAGGCTTGAGTGCCGGGCGCATCGCCCGCATCGCCGATCGCCACCGCGCGTGGAAGGAGTTGGTCTCGCGCCGGGATGCCGTGGCGCAAAGCATCGAGGAGCAGGGCAAGCTGACCGACGAGTTGCGCGCGGCCATCGAGGCCGTCGACAACCGGCAGGATCTCGAAGATCTCTTTCAGCCCTATCGCCCCAAGCCCGCGACCCGCGCGCAAAAAGCGACCGAGTCGGGACTCGCCCCGCTGGCCGAACTCATTTGGGCTCAGGCTTCCGACGACCGCCCGCTCGCCGATATCGCCGCGCCGTTCGTCGATCCGGCCAAGGACGTGGCGGACGAGGACGCCGCGTGGAGCGGAGCGCGCGCGATCTGCGCCGAGCGCATCGCCTGCCTGCCCGAACTGCGCGGCGGGCTGAGGCGGCTCGCGTACGCGACCGGGCACGTCGCGTCTCGCCCGGCCGAGGGCGTGGACGACCGCGCGGCGGCCAAGTACCGCGAATACTTCAACTGGAACGAGCTCGCGCAGGGCGCGGCGGTCAAGGATGTCATGATCCTGCGTCGCGGCGAAAAAGAAGGACTGCTCTCGATCCACATCGTGGTCGAGCGCGAGGCGGCTCTCGCCGAATGCCGCAAGACCGTCATCCGCAACGTCGATTCGCCGTTCCTCGATCAGCTCGAGGCCGCGATCGAGGACGCCTACGACCGCCTGCTCGCGCCCTCGATCGAGGGCGATGTGCGCATGAAGCTGCGAGAAACGTCGGACGCCGAGGCGATCGACCTGATCGCCGCGAACCTGCGCGATCTCCTGCTCGAACCGCCTTTCGGACCGAAGGTCGTCATGGCCGTCGCGACGCACGCCGACCGCGGATTCACCGCCGCGGTCGTGGACGGCGCGGGCAAGCTGATCGAGGTCGCGGCGCTCGACCAGGCCGGTGCCACGCTCATGCCCGAGGCCGAGGTGACGCTCGCGCGTATGATCGATGCGCACAAGCCGGAGGGCATTGCCATCGCCAAGGCGCCGGGCGCGCAGGCGGTGCGCGCGTCGGTCGAAACCCTCGTCGCCAATATGGGCCTTGCCGGCGTGACCATCGTGGCCGTTCCCGAAGCCGAGGCGGCGGTGTATTCCACCAGCCCCGTAGGCCGCGACGACATGCCCGATCTCGAGCAGCATCACCGCCGCGCCGTCAGCCTCGCGCGCCGATTGCAGGACCCGCTATTCGAGCTCGTCAAGATCGATCCGCGCTCGATCGGCTCGTCGCCGTATCACCACGACGTCGATCGCACCGCGCTGCTGGACCGCCTGCTGCGCGTGACGACGTTGTGCGTGTGCTCGGTCGGCGTCGATCTCAACACGGCGCACTACCGGCCCATCTCGTTTGTCGCGGGCGTCGGCCCGGTGCTGGCGAAGAATATCGTCGCGTTCCGAGAACAAAACACCGGATTCCGGACGCGCTCGGCGCTGCATCAGGTCAAGAAGATGACGCCGACCTCGTTCGACCAGTGCGCGCCGTATCTGCGCGTGGCGGGCGAGAATCCGCTCGACATGACGGCGATCCACCCCGAGCGCTATCCCATCGTCGAGAAGATGGCCGAGGATCTCGGCGTGGATCTCGCCGCACTGCCGGCCGATCCGGCCGTGCGCGCGCGCATCGACATCTCGAAGTACCTCGACGAAAACGTCGGCGAGCCCACGCTCACGCACATCCGCGAGCAGCTCGAACGCCCGTGGCCCGACCCGCGCGGCCCGTTCCGGCCGCCGGTGACGAACGAGGGGATTCGTTCGCTGGAAGACCTGCAGGTCGGCAAGAAGCTGACCGGCGTGATCGCGAACGTCACCGACTACGGCGCGTTCGTCGATATCGGTCTGCTTCAGGACGGCCTCGTGCACATGTCCCAGCTCACGCACCGGCGCATCGATCACCCGCAGGATGTCGTGTGCATCGGGCAGGTGGTGGACGTTGTGGTGACCGAGGTGGACGCGAAGCGTCGACGCATCAGTTTGTCGATTCGCGCCGCCGAACCGAAGCCCGAGCGGCCGGTCAGACGTCCGCCGCCCGCGCCGGCCGCGGCCGAGGGAGCGCCGCGTGCGCCTCGCCCACCGCGTCCGAACGGTCCCGAAGTCGCCGAGGGCGAAGTGCGTCTCGACGGACCGCCGAGGGGCGAAGTGCGTCCGCGGCGGTCGGACGAACGCGCGCCGCGACGCGATGAGGGCCCTCGCCCCGAACGGCGAGACCGACGCGATGATCGCGGATGGAAGGACGGGCGAGATCAGGCCCTGGCCCGAAGCGGAGACGGACGCGGCGGGCGTGATCGCGGCGGGCGCGACGGCGGCGATAAAGCTCCGCCCCGACGCGAGCCCGAGGGCTGGCGTCCCTTCGCGAATCTCGTGATCGTCGACGGCAAGATCGTGATGAAAGAGGAAGACGCGAAGAAGAAGTGATTTTCGGTCTTTGGTCGTCGCTCTTTGGTCGTGCGTCATGGGATCTCGCAACTGCCCCAACTGCGGCGCGCCTCTCGAATCGGGCGTTCGCTGCGGTCACTGCGGCGCCGATTGGTCCGCGCCTGTCGGAGCAAAGGCCGACGGTCCCCGCTACCATTGGGCGGCCTTCGTCTCGCTCGGACTTTCGTTCCCGACGTTTCTGGTCATTCAAGCTCCCTACGTCGGTTTCATCTTCAGCGGGTTCAGCCTGTTCATGGGATACGACGCGTTGCGCGCGATCAGGCGAAACCCGAAAAAGTACCGCGGTCGCGCCGTAGCTTTCGCGGGGATGGCGATCTCGGCATATACGACCGTGACGATGCTGGAAGTCGTGCGCATGTATCGTGGATTTGGACTCTAAGTTCCCGGGGTGGTGCGACCGTTGTCGGATTTTCCGGATCGAAAGTGTCCGAACTGTGGCGCGACGCTGATCGGCGGCACCCATCGCTGCCATTACTGCGGGGCGGATTTCAAACCGGCGGGGTGGATCGACAAACCGCCGCCGCCCCACGTGCTCTCGTTCGTCGCCCTCGCCCTGGCGATCGTGGCCGTGTTCTTCGCGGGGAATATCTCCATCCAGCTGCCGATCGGAGGCGCGTGCATCGCGATCGGCCTGCTGATGCTGACGCTCGTCAAACGCAGGCCGGATCGATTCGGCGGGAGAAATCTGGCGCTGGCCGCGATGGTGATCGCCGTCGCGGCGATGATGCTGGGGATCGTCATTCGGATCAGCGTCCAGCGACTGGCCGAAGCGCCCGCCCCGACCATGACGGGCGCGCAAAGTTCCGTTTACAGCTCCGGTCGAAACGCCATGCTCGCGCAGAAAATGTTCTACGAAGATCAGGCGATCATGAATCCCTCCGGACGCCCATCCTACGCCGGAGACCTGAAATCCCTCCTGCAATACGACAAGTCCCTGACGGTCGATTCGTCCGTCACGTTCATTTTCGGTTCATGCAACCAATCGGGGTATACGTTTACCGTCAAACACGCCGAATCTCCCGCGCAGTTTGTCATGAAGGAATGATCCCGCGGTGAGCGACTGAATACGCCTTGCGACCTCGGATGGACAAGCGGCGCGGCGATCTCTATACGGTTGCGCATGGCGAAAAAGAAAACAGGCCAACGGGCTGCGGCGCAACCCACTGATCAGCATGTGGCACAGCCGCCCGCGGTCGTGCCCGGCCCGGACAGCCCGGTGATCGTGTCGCGGTCGCCGATTCCCCGCGAACGCGCCGTCTTTGTCGTCTTTCTACTGATCCTCGCCGCGTTGTCCGCGTATTGGGGCTGGCGCATCCAGTCGCGCACCGCATCGCTGTGGCAGGGCGACGACCGCTACCTGATCGAGGACGCGGGCATCAGCGTCGTCTTCGCCGAGAACATCGCGCGGGGCGAAGGGGTCGTGTATTTCCCCGACGGCGAGCGCGTGGAAGGCTATTCGAATCCGCTGTGGACCGGCCTGCTCGTGGTCGCGGCGAAGCTCGGCATCGATCCATGGAGCGTGCCTCGCCCGATGGGCATCGTGTGCACCGCCATCGCACTGTTTTTCGGCGGGCTCCTCGTCTGGTACGCGACGTCGGGCTGGGCGCGCCTCGCCGCGTTCGCGGTTCCGCCGCTGGTCGGCGAGGCGGGCACCACCGTCATCTGGGCGATCAGCGGCCTCGAAAACGGCATGTACGCCGCAACGCTGCTCGGGGCGCTGGCGCTCTTCGCCCGCGAACGCGGGAATCAGCGCGCGTGGCCGATTTCGGGCTTCGTATTTTTTCTTCTCGCGATCACGCGCCCCGAGGGCATGGTCTTCGGCGCGATGGCGGGGTTCTTCGTCGTCGTCACCGAGGTGCTGCCGCGCCTTCGTGTGACGCGCCGTCAGGTCGTCTTCGCGATGCTCTTTCTCGCGCCGCTCGCGATCTACCAGCTCTGGCGCTGGCGCTATTTTGCGTGGCCGTTTCCCAACACATTCTACGGCAAGGTCGCCGACGATGCCGTCGCAAGCCTGTGGTCCACGCGGTCGCGCGGCTGGGGCTATCTGCTCGGATACCTGCGCGAGTACGGCTACGTCGCCGCCGTCTTCGCCGCGCCGCTCGCCGCCGTCTCCCGCCGGCACTGGCGCGCCGCGGCGATCGTCGTGCCCGCACTCGCCTTCACGCTGTTCTTTCCGATCTACGCGCGCGGCGACTGGATGCGCGAATGGCGATTCTGCTCGATCGTCACCGCGCTGCTCGTTCCGGCGTGCGTGATCGGTGTGGCGAACGCGGCGGATTGGGCCGCGTGGATCGCGTCGAAGCTCGCGCGCGGGCGATTCCCCGCGGACGGCGCGCTCACCACGGCATTCGTCGGTCTCGCGGCCGTCGGCGGCGCTGTCGCCCTGTTCGCGGGGCAGTTCGAGCCGAGCCGAAAACATGTCGAAGGCTGGGTCGAAAAGCCGCAGGTCAACACCTTCAAACTCGCGCGGCGCGGCAAATATTTTCGCGAGATTGCCGACCGTCTCGACCTGCGCCCAGGCTCCGTCGCCGACACCGACATGGGCGGCATCGGCGCAAAGAGCGGCATGGTGATCCGCGACGTCGGGCGGCTGTGCGACGTGCCCTTCGGCGTCAATCAGTGGGACGAAAAATTCGTCGACGACTACATCTTCGCCCAGACGCGCCCCGACATCATCCACGCGCGCGACGCATGGGGACGCAGCTCGCACCTCACCACGAATCCGAAGCTCGATCGCGACTACATTCGCCTGCCTGAAGAACGCATCCTCGGCACCGAGCGCCTGAACGGCAACTTCATCCGCAAGGACCTGTTCGTCATGGACCGCGCCGAGCGCGACACGGCGCGATCGGTCGAGTTCTCGGCGGGAATCCGACTGGAGAACGTGGAGCTTCGCCCGGCCGTTTCGACGCCGAAGCAGAGTCTGCGCGTGCGTGCGACGTGGAGCCTCGCGGGAGCGGCGATGCCGGACATGGAAGCGGCGTATGAACTGGTCGGCGCGGACGGCGCGGTGCTCGCGTCCGAGAAGCAGAAGCCCGCGATGAACTGGTATCCCACGCAGAAGTGGCGCCCCGGCGAGTTTCCGGTCGATCTCGTGAAGATCAAAATCCCGGGCGACGCGCCCGAGGGCGAATATCGACTGCGCATCACGCTGCCGACTCCGGACGGCGCGACGCAGGCCGTCGACACGGGATACTCGCACCGCGTTTCCAAACGCGAAGCGGACGCCGAAAAGGAACGACTGCGCGCGGCGATTCGCGAAGCCATCGAATCGAACCCGGCCGCCGCGACGGCCCTCTTCGACGAGCTGTGGTATCTTCGGCGATCGGAAAACGAACGCGTTGTCGACCGGCGGCTGGAGCAGGACGCCGCGCGGGCGCTCACGCAGACCGCACGCCGCGCGCGCGACGCCGGGGACGAGGCGGTCGCGACCGAGCTCGCCGTCGCCGCGCGAATACTCGACCACCTCGATCCCGATGTGCGTGCGATCTGCCGGGAACTCGCGCTCATGGCCTATGCGCGGGGCCGGTCGCTCCAGAAGCAGGGCGGCGAATCGAACCTCGACGCCGCCTACCGCGAATTCACCGAGGCCCTGCGCCGGTACCCGCAGCTATCGTGGGCGCGCCGCCAAGCCGAGGAAACACGCCCGGCGGGTATAAGGCGAAGAGGGCTGAATTAACGCCGCCGCGTTCACGGTGCCCCGCCCGTGAACCGGATGTCGCGCAGATTGACGACCGTGCGTGAGCGGTCGCCGAAATCCTTCGCCTCCCATTTGTGGGCGACGGTCGCGCCGTCCACCTCGGCGAAGTTGCCGAGTCGCACCTCGCGCATCGCGCGGCCCTTTTTGTCGAAGCGCTCCGTCCTGATCGCGATGCCGCTCGCGAGCACATCGAAGCGCCACGAGCCGAGCCGTTTCGGCGCGTCTGGCGCGCGGGCCGCCTCGATCGTCGTCACGGGTCGGCCCTCCACGCGGGCGCTCGTGAGCACGGAGACGACGGGCCAGTCCTCGTAGCCGCCGTCGAGGTCGCGAAACGAGAAGACCGTGTTCGCGAAGAGGTCGTCGGCATCGAGCGATTCGAGCGAGGCCGTCTTGCCCGGCTTCGTCCGCGTGTAGTCGCGTGCAACGGTTGCGGTTGTGCCGATGCCCGACCGCTTCGCGGTGTAGACGTCACCCTCGTTCTTCCCGGTCGTCACGCGAAACGTGCGCGTCTCGCCGGAGGGCGTGCGCTCGATCGCGATCGACCACGCGGCGGTTTCGACCTTTCCGCCTTCGCGATAGGTGGTCACGTCGGCTTCGGCGGACCAGGAGCGCGTCGTATCGGAACAAAACGGCGCAATGCGGACGGGGTCTTCCGAACGTGACGTCGCGACGAATCCCAATGCCAACGCCAGTGCGGCGAGCGCAGCAAGTGCGGATTGTGAGTGTTTGGATCGCATGGTCCCTCGGTGTCGGCGGTTGATCGACCGCATGGCTCCCATACTCCGGCTCCCCGGTCAATCGTATCGCGCAACGCTTCGTTTCACGGACAGGATCCCGGCGGCGGATCGACATTGAATATGATGACTGTCAGTCAACTTCGTCCGCTGTTCCATTGACACGGTGGCGTCGATTCCGTTATCGATGAAAGCGCATTTTTCGCCGGTTTCGTGTGCGCGGGTCGAAAACCGGCGAGAAATTTGAATTTTTTCGCGATTCGGGATGCGACGGGGTGCGACATGCCAAAGGTCCTCTTCATCAATGCGCCGCTGCGCATGGAGCGGGTGGATGTTCCCAGTCCGCTCAGCTTCAGTCGCGGAGGACTGCGCGCGGCCATCACCGCGGCATATCTGCGCCGCCATGACATCGGCGTGGACATTCTCGACGCGGCGGTGCTGAATCTTTCGGTGGAGCGCGCGGCGCAACGCGCGGCCGACACCGCCGCCGACCTGATGGTCATCAGCACCAACCCATACTCGGTCGCGGTGTCAGCGGCACTCGCCTCGAAAGTCAAACAGTACCGTCCCGGCGTGCGCGTCGTCTTCGAGGGACCCTTCGTGACCGCGCTCCCCGAGACGACGCTCGAAATGTACCGCTCGGTCGATTACGGCCTGGTCGGCGAGCCCGAGGAACCGCTCGTCGGACTCTGCGGCTGCCTCGATCGGCCCGAGCAGGCGATCGCCGTGCCCGGTCTCGTGCTGCGCGACCACGGCCAGATTGTGGTGACGGAAGAACCTTCGCCGGCGGCCGATCTCGACGAACTCCCCTTGCCCGCGTGGGATCTGCTTCCTGACCCCGGCTCGCACTATCGGCCCGCGCCGCCGCTCGGCAACTCCGAGCGTTCGATGTGCCTCATCACCTCCCGCGGCATGCCGGGCCGGCGCCTACGACCCGGTGCGCAGGTGAACCCCTATCGCGCACACACGTCGCTGCGCATCTTCGAAATGATGCAGCAGGTGAGCGCGACGTTTCGCGTGGAGGACATCGCCTTTGTGGACGCGGCGTTTCTGCTCGACGAAAAGAAGGTCGTGGAGCTGTGCCAGCACATCTCGCGCGCGGGGCTGCGCGTCACGTGGTCGTGCCTGACGTCCGCCGATCATTACATCAGCGAGTTCGGGCTGCGCCGCATGGCCGAGGCGGGATGCCGTCAGATCCTGCTCCAAATCGACTCGGGCAGCGAGGCGATCCTGCGTCGCCAGCACAAGGCCAGCGGCCCCGCCGAGATCGTCGCCGCCATCGAGCGCATCCGCGCGGCGGGGATCGAGGCGCACGGGCAATTCACGATCGGCGTGCCCGGCGAGAACGAGGCGACGCTCGCGGAAACGGAAGCCTTCATCCTCCGTTCGTCGCTCGACCACATCGCCGTGCAATTCTTCCGCCCCGCGGCCGGGGCCGCGCGTACGCTCGAGGCTCTGGGAGTGCTATGCGACGCCGAAGAACCGGCGGGCGATCTCGTGCATTTCCTGCCTCGCGGACTCTCGCGCGAGTCGCTGTTGCGCACGCGTGCCGAGATCATTCGAAAGTTCTACAAGCGCGACCGCGCGCCGAGGGGAAACCCCTACAGGAACATCGACAGCGGTTCGCGCGGCAATCTGCTCGACGCCGCGCGCAAGATGCTGGGAGTTGAGAAGTAGCGGCGCTCGGCTACGACGTGCTGTTTTCGTCGCTCGCCAGGACGGCGCGCACAATCGCGTAGAGCACCGCGACCTGCGCGAGTGCCGAGATCACGGCGAGCCGCTTCAGGTCGGCGTGCCACATCGCCGACCACCCGTCGATGCGCGCGAAAAACCCGGGGAGCGGCGGCACGCCCGCGAGCGTGAGCCACGCGGCGAATCGCCACGCGTGACGCTCGGAGTTTTCCAGCCACATCGCCAGCGCGAACGCACCGGCCGTCACGCCCGCCGAAAGTTGCACCGCGGCCATGGAGTGCCCGGGCTCGCGCAGCGCGGCGCACGCGATGGCGACGGTCTGCGCTATTTGGCTCGCGCCCGCCCACTCCACCACGCGGCGCGACCGGGTGAACCCCAGCGCGAGGAGCGACGTCACGATCACGCCAACCCAGGCGGCGGCGTACACCGCCGAGATCGCGCGCGCTCGTTCGGCGATCGCAAGGCCCGCGACGACATGCGTGCCGGCCCACACGGCGACCGTCAGCGCGAGCGCCACGATAGTTCCGAGTGCGCGTCTCATGGCATTCACCGCACTCATGGCGATTTCGTCGGCGGAGTGGGTTTTTCCGCCGAGGCATCGGTGTGGAACGGGTCCTCTATGCCGCGCACGGGCCGCCCGCGTTCGAGCGCCACGACGCGCCGATGGCGCACCTCCTCGCAATAGCGGTCGATCGCCGGGTTGATGCGGTCGAGCACGAATCCCGGAACGACGCCGAGGACGAGGACCGCGAGGAGAAGGATCGTGATCGGCGCCGTTTCTCGCCAGCTCATCGTGCGCTTCGCGAGGCGTACGTAGGCGACGGGCGGCGCGGCGTCTGGCGCGGCGCGACGCTGCAATGCGATCAGCGCGACCGTGATCGGCGCGAGGCCCAGCGCGCCGACGAAGGTCAGGCCGGGCAGTTCGTCGAACGCGCCGGCGAGCGTGAGCACCTGCGCCACGAATCCGGCCGTTCCCGGCATGCCGGCGAGGGCGAGGATCCCGATCGCCGCCATCGTCGTCAGTTGCGGCATCTCGGTCGCCACCGTCGCCAGCGACCAGTGCCCGCGCGCCGAGAGCGCGGCCAGCACGAGGAACAGCGCACCCATGACGAGCCCCTGGCTGAGCATCAGCACCATCGCGCCCGCGACCGCGGGTCGCGAGAGGCTGACGAGACCCACGACCATCAGCGAGCCGAGCGCCGTGCAGATGTGCGCGAACATGCGGACCGGGTCTTCGTCGGTGTAAGCGAGGAACCCCAGATACACGAGGCCGATCGCCGCGAACCAGCCGGCGGGCGGCCCGAGCGCGGCGGATGCGTCGGGGAAGAGAGGAAATGCGAATCGCCAGATGCCGTATGCGGCGAGATACGACACGAACGGATAGAGCAGCGTCGCCACGGTCGGCGGGCTCGCGGCCGCAAGCTCGGTGGACCACCGATGGGCGGGCACGAGGCCGATGCGCCCCCCGAAACCCGCCACCATCGCCAACGCAAGGGCTTGACGATCCGACCCGGACACCTCGATCGCCGCCGACACCAGCCGGGGCAGATCAAACCCCGCCCCTCCCCCGATCCAATGCAGATGAAACGCGACGAACCACAACGGCAGCGCGAAAAGCACATGCCACACGCACGCCCGGCGCACCGCGCCGGCCGCCTCGACGCGGCTCGACGCCGACGCGATCAGCAGCAGCGCGAGCGCGGTGTCGGAGGCCGCCAGGAACACGAACAGGTCGGTCGAGAGAACCGCGGCGAGCGCGGCGCCCAGCGCGCCGAGCGCCAGCGGTTCGAATCGCTCGCGCCGTTCACGGGGAAAGAGCATCACGACGAATCCGAGCCCGGTGAACAAGGACGCAAGCAGCAACGCAACGCCGTCGGCCGCGGGCGCCCAGCGCACCGACCATGCGGCCACGAGCGAGCGCGCCGGGGCGTCGATCCACTGCGTGGCCGGGTCGTCGATCTGCGGATGATGTCCCGCGAAGAGCGTCAACGCGACCGCGAGCGAAGCGGCGCACGCGGTCGCGGCGACGGACGCACGCCCCGTGGCGAAGCGCGCGGGAATCAGGGCGCACACGACGGCGCTCACGAGCGGGATCACGACGATGGCGTCGAGCGCGGTCATGTGCTCACCCGACCTGCCGCCAGACGGCGAGCGCGACCAGCAGCGCGACCAGGGCGATGGCGACCGCGCCGGTGGGACGCGAGCCGATCCGTGACACCGCGCCGGCCGCAGCGAGCGCCGCCTTCGCCGGGCTCTCCGTCAGATGACGCAGCAATGTGTCGTCGAGAAACTCGCGAAAGAACGACCCGACGTGGCGATACGCGCGCGCTTCCATCAGGTCCGCTTCGCGCCCGGCGCGCGCATATCCCGCCAGATGCGTCATCGAGACGATCGCCGCGAGGCCGCAAACGAGGGCGAGCACCGACGGCGGGACGGACTTCACGAGCGCGTCGAGCCGCCAGCCCACGTAGACCATTGCACCGAGCGGCGCGACCGCGTTCGGCATGCCCGGTCCGCTGCGGATCGCGACGCCCAGCAGAAGGAGCGCCGCGCCCGCGCGCATCGAGATCGCCGGACCGGCGGACGCGAGCGTCTCCGCCGCGATGCCCTTATAGGACAGCGTCCCGAGCGCGGCGTAGATGAGCAGGGTGCCGATGATCGCCATGGCGTCGCCCGCGCCATGAATGAGCAGGACGTGCAGGTGGCGTTCGTGATCGGTGTCGGGACGCACCCGCCACCAGTGGGCGATCGCGGACAGCGGTCCCATGGCGACAAGCGCCGCGACGACCGGAATCAGATTGTCGGACAGCACGAAGAGCAGGTTGGCGGTGAGCATCGCGGCGAGTGCGCCGCGCAGGCGCTCATCCCATCCGCGCCGCCATGCAACCCACTGTTGCGCGGACCCGACGAACGCAAGTCCGAGGCAGATGACGCCCGCAGCCGTGTCCATGCGCAGGCTGAAATCGGCGTGGAGCGATCCGGCCGAGAACCAGTCGCCGTAGTAGACGTAAAGCTGGGCTGCTCCGAGCGGAACGAAAAACCGCCGGTACACGATGCCCGCCATGATGACGACGCATAGCGATGTCGCGATCGGCGCGGCCGCGCCGAGCAGCCGCCCTGGCCGGGAGCCGCGTCCGGGCGAGAGCGACGTGAGCACTCCGCCCAGCAGCGGAAGGCCGAATAAAGCGACGAGCAGCCAGTCCATGGAGCCCACCCGGAGGGCTTGCGAAGCGCCGAGCCCCGAAGACACGAACACCCGCCCCGATATCGGGCGGGTGTCCTTTCGAGGAGCCGATCAGCCCCTGATTCACGTCGCTCGCAGCCAGTCGGCGAACCCGACCGGAACCGCGGCGGCGATCATTTCACGGTGACGAGCAGCGTCGCGACGCCGCGATCGAAGTGCGTCGCCTTGATGCGGACGACGTGACCCGTGTCGGTGGTGAACAATCCCAGATCCACCGGACGCAGCTTGGCGGCCGCGTGCACGAAGCGCTTGATGTCGCCCTGGTTGAAGTAAACGTTGCCGAAGTCGGTGGGAAGGGTATAGGTTTCGAGCACCTTGCCCATCAGCATTTCAACTTTTTGTGCCGACGCCGCGTGCGCCGTCGCGCCGATCGCCGCCGTCACCATCATCACCACGACCAAGGCCAGGGCAAACCGTTTCATGGTGCCTCCCGTCTCGCCGACACGCGGTCGGGTTTTTTAGGAAGAATCCGAGCGTTTTTATCACCTTAACGCGAGAACGGTCAAGCTGAATCGAGGGTTTACGCCGGGCCCGTCACTTCGTCTCGGTGGGAGCCGGTCCGGAAGGACTCGCTGAAGGCGCGGGCGCCGCCGCCGACGGAGCAGGAGGCGAACTCGGCACGGGCGGCGATCCCGGCGCCGCGGGCGCGACCGGGACCGGGGGCGCGACGGAAGCCGCACCCTCGGGCGAAGCTCCCGCGGGAACGACGGACGTAACCGCCTTCGGCGCGCGCGGCGCGGGGCCCGCGAGGAGAATCTTGGTCCCTTCGTTCACGCCCTCGACGGCCTTCCCGCCGTCCTTGACGAGAAATTCATACTTCTCGGACTCGCCGTTGATCGCCACCACGTAATGCACCAGCGTGCATCCCGCGCAGTCCGACGGGCCGGGGTACGCGCGCCATCCCTTTTCGTCCACGCGCGCGCCCTTGCCGCGCATCCCGGCCAAACCCTTCGCGATTCGCTCGCTCAACTTGAGGCCATCGCCGACGGTCCAGTTCTGGACCGTGTCGATGGGACCTTTCGCCTGTTCGGTGGGAAGCGATCCGTCGTCCACGGGTTTCTGACACGCGCCGAGCACGGCGACGAGAACGACGGCCACAAAGAGAAGTCGAAGCGTCTTCAAGAATGCCCCCAATATCGCCCTATGAGGGCGAAACGCGATGTCCCATGTCGAATCGCGCCACCATATCGAAAGGTCCGGGGCGGGTCAAACCGGTGTCGGGCAATTCCGACCGCGGACTGACGCGAACCGAGAGTTTCGGCGGGCCGTTCGACTCAGTCTCGCGTGTTCGGGTTCCGGAGGTGTTCCAAGGCAGCGGCAATTCCAGAACGAATTTCGTCGCGCAGGTCCGGGGCAAGTTTTCGGACGGGATCGGGATGGTTCCACGGCGAGCGGTTCGGAACGGGATCATCAGAGGGGTTTCGGGGAATGAGATGGAAATGGACGTGCGGCTCGGCGTTGCCGAGAATCGCGTAGTTGACTCTCGGGACTTTCATCGCGATCGCAATCGCGCGCGCCGCGTGTCGGGCATCGAGAACGAATTCGAACGCAAGCTTTTCCGGGATCAGGGCGAAGTCCTCCGCGTGGTCGTTGAGCGCGAGAATGCAGCGGCCCGGAAAGCGCGCGTCGTTATAGAGTCCGAGCGTGGACACATCCAGTGCAGCAATCGGCAGCCAGAGCGAAAAGCCGCACTGCGCGCACGCATTCGAGTGCGCGGCGGACTCAGCGTTCCGAGAGAGCGAGCTGGACATCGATGCGAATCCCCAAGGCTTCGGCAACTCGAAACGCCGTTTCGAGCGACCAGCGCTGGTGAGCGAAAAGCATCTCGGCACCCGAAGGAACCATTTGGAGCCGATCCGCGATGTCGCGCGGCGTCTTGTTCGCGCGCTTCAACTCTCGGTCCACCTCCTCTCGAATCTGATCAAGGATTTCCACTTCTCTGGGCGTTGACTCGTGAATGACAGGCGCCATGGATTGCCACCTCCTTGAAATCGCATCGGCACGCGCGTCAGAAACTCAAATACTTCCGGCTTTTTTCCTTCAGCAATCCGGACTCGAAAAATAACCGTTCGAGACTCGGCTGCAGTCGCTCCTGTGCCATTTTCCGAAAACGGTCGAACTCCGGAACGATTCCGCTATCCGCAGGGGATTCCACCTTCCGCACTCGTATTCGGAATTCGTCTTGCCCGAGGGCTCCCACGAACTCTTCGGCAACTTCCAGCACGGTTCTGAGATCCTCGTCAAACGGCTTCTCCAAACGGGAGTGGAGCTGGGCCAGGCGCGCAAGCGGCGGCTTCCGAAATTGGTCGTGAAGCCACACGCGCGCCGGGTCTTCCGTGAGAAGCAAAGACGCCATGGTCCCGGCGAACGTCAGTTTTCTCGTGATGATCAGTTTTAGATAGCGCAAGCCCCAGTCGGGTTTGAGCATGTCCCACCGCTTCGCCTGATAGTCCACCGCCAGCGTGCGCCAGTAGCGAATCGTGTCGTTGATCAAGAATCTCGGTGGACCGTTTTTATGTGGATTATCATGTAAATAACGTCCGATAATGGATTGTATAAGTTGATCCCACAAGTCAGGTCGGTAGATCGACCGGCTCTCTTCGTAGAGTAAGACCCTGCGCGTCTGCGTCAGGTTCGTGTCCTGCTCCAATCCTATTCGCTCGAACAAGTCCGCCGCCGCGACGACCTTTCCGAAAATGCCTGTCGCGCCAGGTGCTTTCAAAGCGGTTTCTTTAGAATAATTGTTTACGAAATTATCCATGCTTTTCAGCAGCTTGTGACTGAAATCCAAGTGTCCCATGGGGGGAAGGGCGTAGGCGATGACGAGATAGTCGACATCGCTACCCACGGTGACTTCGCCCCGAGCCACGGAGCCAAGTACGACCACGTCATAGGGGCTTTCGTCGCCGGCCGGCGGGCAAGCCTTCGTCAACTCGGACTCTGCGTCGCGGACGATTTGGTCTGCGCGTACGGCTGCCGATTCCAAATGGTCGACGGATATGTCGAGAGCCTCCGCAGCCTCGCGGATGTCCGAATGCAGTGCGCTTGGCATGGTCAAACCCGTTTACCACGCGGACCTCGCCCATGTCCACGTTTTCGATCCCTCAATTCCAAGTGTTGGCGGCTACGCCGGAGGCTAGTATAACATGGCAGCGGTTCGATCGGAGACAGCCATGACCGACGCCCCACGCGGGACCGACGCGCCGCGCATCATCGACGTGTGGATGCAGCACCCCAACCTGGCGTTCGCCAATCACCCGATCTTCGAATCGCTGCGCCGCTGGATGGGCGTCACCTCGTTTGTCGACACGGTCCCCATCGAGGTCACGCTCGGCGCGATGGACGCCGCCGGAATCCAAAAGGGCCTCATCTGCGCGTGGTGGGGACCGGGCGGGCCGCTCATCACGAACGACGAGGTCGCCGCGCTCGTCGCCGCGAACCCGGATCGCTTCGCGGCTGTCGCCTCGGTGGATCTGTATCGCCCGATGGAAGCGGTGCGCGAGCTGCGCCGCTTGGTCAAGCAGCGCGGTTTCATCGCCGTTCGGCAACTCCCGTGGTTCTGGAACCTGCCGCCGACGGACCGCCACTTCTATCCGATTTACACGGAGTGCGTGGAGCTGGGGATTCCGATCTGCGTGCAGGTGGGGCACACGGGGCCGCTGCACCCCTCCGAACCGGGTCGGCCGATCCCGTACATCGACGAGGTCGCTCTCGATTTTCCCGAACTCACCATCGTCTGCGGCCACATCGGTTACCCGTGGACGCAGGAGATGATCGCGGTGGCCACCAAGCACCCAAATGTGTACATCGACACTTCGGCTTACACGGTCCGCCGCTATCCGCGCGAACTCGTCGAATACATGCGCACCAACGGCAAGCGCAAGGTCCTGTTCGGGTCCAACTATCCGATGATCGCGCCGACGGTCTGCCTGGAACACCTCGACGATCTCGGTCTCGACGATGAGCGCCGCGAGCTGTTTTTGTGGGGCAACGCCGAGCGGGTCTTCCGGATCGGGGCGTGAGATCGGCGCCAGAAGTCGGAGACTTCGGGAAAAAGCGCAGGATTTTCAAAGACTTGACAATTTACTCAGGTTATTGAGTAATTTACCTCAGGACATTGAGCAGATTGTCGAAGAGGCTTCGACACCGACCCGGCCCTACTCGTCCTCGTCGAGATCGCCGGGGGCGCGGTCCTGCACGTAAGGTTCGCCGCGCTCCAGCGCGCGCTGCGCCCGGGCGAGTTCGACCCCCATGTAGGCCGCGTGGTCCATTCGCGACACGTGGTTTCGCGCGAGCGATTCCAGGTAGATCCACTGCGCGTCGATCCCCTCGATCACGTCGCCCAGCAATCCTTCGGCGCTGTAATGCTCGAGCACGATGCACCCGCGCGCGCGGTCCGGGTAAATGACGAGGAAGCCTGCCGGGTCCTTCACGAGCTTGCCCGGGCGGCCCGCCACGATGGCCGCAGGCCGTGAATAGCCCGCCACGCCCTCGAAGGGGCCCGGGTTGCGAGCGGCCAGTTCTCCGGCGAGCGACGCGATCGCATCCGCGTCCGCGAGCCCCACGCGGTCGATCATCTCGACCTGATTTCGGAACAGTTCGATCTGTTCACGGGTGACGTTGCGCAGCACCGCGCGCTTGCCCGGCGCGCCCACGATCGCGCCGTCGCCGTTCACGCCGTTTTTCGCGAGGGCGAGCAGGCTGCGTCCGGGAAAGTGGCCCACCGCGCGTTTCGCATCCTCGCCGCACACGATCAGAAAACGCAGGTGCGGTTGCGCGAGCGTATTCGCGATCACCCGTTCGATGCCGAGGTTCTCCGTGTACATCGTCCCCGCCATTGCGATGTGGGGCGACGCCGCGCGCTCGATCTCGGCGGGGAGGTCGGGGCTGCCGAGCGTGCACACCGCGACGGGCGCGCCCGTGTTGAGCAACCGGTAGTCGCCGGGCAGCGGCGGCTCGCCGGCGTGCGCGGGCTTGATCGGCGAGGGCGGGCCATCCGGCCCGAACAGAGCCAGCGCCTGCACGGGCCAGCACTCGGCGCAGCCCAAACAGTCGTACCGCCGCGGCTCCATCGCGAGCACGGCCTCGTCGAGCAGATCGGCGAGATGGGCGCGCACTCCATCGATCGCCGCGAGACCGGCGATCGATTCGGCGAGGCAACCGCACACGCGGCACTTCGGCGCGTCGATCGCGAGGCGCAACTTTTCGCGCGCCGAGGCGACGTCGCGCGCCGCAGAGATGGCATCCGAGTTCGACATGCGAGTCACTTCTAGGCGCAAGGCGGCGCGGCGACAAGGGGGCTCGTCACGAAGAACAGAAAGTTCGGAAAAAATTCATCGGGCGTTCGTCGCGCGCAACCGGTTGCGCGACGAGAAAATCGATCTGGACGTATTTTTCTTTTGACAACGGCCCACCTGCGGTGCAACGTAACGGAGTCCTCACAGTTTGAAGCGGTGCGCGTCTTCGCGCAATCGGGCGGGTTAGTCACAATACGCGGAGGGACAAGTCATGATTTTGCGACGTGGGTGGTGGCTTCTCCTGGTGGCTTCTGTTCTCATGGTGTCGTCGGGTGTTGTCGGATGCGGATGCGGCGACGATGACGACGACGACAGCGGGGGCGGCGGCGACGACGATACGGACGACGACACGGATGACGATGTCGGCGACGACGACACCGGCGACGACGACACGGCGGACGACGATACCGACGATGATACGGACGATGACGCCGACGACGACACGCAGCCCCAATGTGTTGATGCCGACGGCGACACGCACGGCGAAAATTGCGACGCGGGCCCCGACTGCGACGACGCCGACGAGAACAATTGGGATTCGTGCGCGTCGTGCGTGGACAACGACGGTGACCTCGTCTTCGCGGGTTGCGATGCCTACGACACGATCGACGGGCCCGACTGCAACGACTTCGACCCCGACATGTGGCAGTTCCTCACGGGCTACACCGACGAGGACGGCGACCTGTACCCGGGCACGCCGAACGAGGTGTGCGCGGGAGGATTGCTGCCGGTCGGGTATTACCCCGAATCGACCGATTGCGACGACGCCGACATCCTCGTGAATCCCTCCGGCGTGGAACTTCCCGACGACGGTATCGATCAGGATTGCTCGGGCGAGGATTATACGTCCGCCGATTCAAACGGCTACTTCGTGGACGGCGCAGGCGGCAACGACGCGAATCCGGGAACGAAGGAGTTCCCCGTGGAAACGATCGCGCAGGGTGTGATGCTCGCCTCGGTGACGGACGGCGGAACGAACGTGTACATCGCGGAAGGCGTGTACACCGAGGACGTCACCACGACGGTCGCGTCCCTATACGGCGGATACAACGGCACGGACTGGTCGCGCGACATTGAGACCTACGAAACCGAGCTCATCGGCTCGGTCGATGCCGGTTTGACTGTCGGGGGGGCGACGGATGTCGCGGTGGACGGCATGACGCTCCGGGGCAGCGATGCGATCGCAACGAGTTCGACGGGTTTGGTCGTCATCCTTTCCAACGGCGTACGGATCAGCAATTGCCGCATCTTCGGCGGCGACGACAACACCGCGGGCGGATCTTATGGAGCGGCGGTCTTGATGACCTACGACGCCATGCTCGTGAACAACGAGATTTCCGGTGGCGAAAACGCCACGGCCGAGGCGGGTGGAATCTACGCCATCGTGGACGGATTCGACGTGGTGAACAACACGATCTCGGCGGGCGAATCGGGGGTCGGCGCGGTGGGGGCCTATGTCTATTCGCACGGCGACGCGACGATTCGCGACAACGTGGTGGACGGTGGCGAAGCGCCCGGCTCGACGATCACCTGGTTCCAGGGCAACATGACTTCTGACCGGAACGATATTCGCGGCAACACGTTCACCGCCGGCAACTCGTCGGCCGGACCGCGCATGGTCGTTTACCTCTCTTCCGCCTTGCCGGGACAGGTGCTGTTTCAGGATAACCTCGTCGAAGATGTCACATCCGCCGGACCGCTCTATCAGGGTCTGATCTTTCTAGGCCCGGCCAACCTGACGGTCGAGGGGAATCTGGTCGGCGGCTCGAGTAACGCCACGACGGCCCTGTCATACGGCGCGATCGTGGACGGCCCGGGGAACTTCCACTTCGCCAACAACATGTTCGATGGCGGGCAGGCGACGGCGAGCACGACGGCGATGATTCTCGACGTCGACGATCTGGGCGGCGCCTTGGTGAACAACACCTTCGTCGGCGGGGTCTCGGATCTCAACTCGATCGGGGTCTATGTCGATATCGACGGCGTGGGCGGCACGGCGGCGATCGACATGGTCAACAACATCATCGACGCCGGATCGGGCTCGGCGAACATCTATTCCCTGTATCTGGGCCAGGCGACGGAAGCGGGACTCATGCGCCTGCACGGCAACGACCTCACGGGCGCCTCACCCGATTGCCTCATCTACGCGAGCACCGGCGCGGAGTGCACCACGACGATCGGCGACGTGCACGATTGCGACTGGCACGACTGCGGCGCGGCGGACGGAAATCTGAACGTCAGTCCGCAGTACGTGAACGCCGCCGCGAATGACTACCACCTCGCCTCGGGCAGCGCGTTGCGCGACGCGGGAGTCAATCCGCTGATGTACGTCGCGGATCCGTTCGGGTTCGCATGGCGGGATTTCGAAGGTGATGTCCGGCCCGCGGTCTCGACGTGGGATATCGGCGCGGACGAGTTCATTCCGTAAGCGCGACGTGGCCAAACGAACGGGCGGCCCGCTTCGGCGGGCCGTTCGTCATTCCACGGTGTGGATCTCGATGCCCAGCCCGCGCGCCTTTTCGACGAACGCTGACGGGTCGTCCACAATACGCTCGGGCGCGTACACGCCGCCGGGTTTGCCGTCGAATTCACCCGCGAGCAGCCCGCGCACCGCCAGGTAGCACGGCACCGAGGTAATGTGCGCGATGTGGCCGACGTAGGTGTAGATCCGCTCGGCGAACTGGCCTTGGTGCGTGCCCGTCACCTCGATGCGCCCCACCGACTTGTTCGGGTCGCTCGACCCCGAAAACAGCGGCAGGAACGGCGACATGAACTTGAGCGTGGCCGAGCGCCGGGCGTGCGTCTTCGTGATGCCGAACTGCGAGAGGAACGAGACGAAGGGAAAGATCCACGCGGGATTCGTTCCCCCGTGCAAACTCACGTAACGCAGCCCCGGCAGGAACATCGGCAGCGTTACCGATTCGGCGTGACCCGTATAGAAAACCGGGATCTCGCAAACGGGCTCGGGGAAGTTCACGAGTTTCTTGCCGTCGCCGGTCTGCACCCACGCACGTCGGCCGTCGCGCCACTGAAGCGTCTTGCCGGTCATGAGGTGCATGACGTGCAGGATATTCGCCGGGCCGACCTTTTCGTTGCTGCCCGCGCCCCAATTCACGCGGATCTCACGCGGTGTGTCCATCGAGAGGTAACCGACCTTGGCGAGGATCTGCGTGAGGCCGGGGGAGTTGCCGAATCCGGAGAGAATCTTCACATTCGCCGCGCGGGCCGCGTCCTCGAGTTCCCAGACATTCAGGAACGCGTCGTAGTCGTCGGCGATCGAGACGTAAGGCACGCCGGCCTCGATCGCCGCCGCCGCGCAAGGTTTCTCGAACCGGTAAAATGGCCCGATGTAATTGACGACGCACTCGTGTCCGGCCATCGCGCCGACGAGCTGGTCGTGCCACGACGCGTCGACCTCGATACCGCGAAATCGCGGTCCCCACTGGGCCGCCACGGTGCGGGCGCGCTCGCCGGAGATGTCGGCGAGGGTGATGGACTCGATGACGTCGTCGTCGCGAAGAAGCGGAAGCATCGCCGCGGCCATTTCGCCGCAACCGCCGAGAAACAGCACTTTCATGATTCACCCCAAAGAAAGCATGCGCTCGCACGCGGATGCGCCGGGATGATAGGACAACGCCGCGTACGTGACCAGAGAAAACACGCGTCGTGGGCGGTTAAAACTCGAATTCGGAATTGACGACGACGAGCCGCTCGGGATCGCGCTGAACCGTTTCGCCGGCGATGTCCGTCCAGCGTTCCTCAAAGCGGTTCTCGCGCCCGTTCACGCAGAAGCGCACGCCCTCGATCGGCTTCACCCAGATTCCGGCCAGCACGCTCGTTTCCTCGTCGCGGTAGCCCTCGCCGGTGTCGGCATCGTTGGTGTCGTCCGGATCGAATCGGTCGAATCGCGCGACGAGTCCGAAGTTCGTCCACAGACGCGTATCGGCCCAGAATGACAGCACCGTGCTCGTGATTTCCGGAACGGCGAGGTCATCGCTCGTCACGTCGCGTCGGATGTATTCGCCCGTCACCGATGCGCCGAAGGCGTCGTTGAAGTTGACGTCGTACTGCGCGAGCCCCTCGAGCACCGTGTGCGCCACCTCGGGAGATTCGGCCTCGACCAGGTCGCGCCGCCAGAAGCCCATCACCTTCGCCCCCGCCATCCATCGCGACATGGCGAAGGGCGCGAGATGCACGCGCGCCTCGAACGCCTTGCCCGCGCCGGTTTCCGCCGCGCGCCCGCCCTCGCCGTTGAGCGCCGTCAGCCGGTAACCGCCGAAACCGCCCGGGAACTCGCCCCAGAGCGAAACGCCCATGTCACCGTACGGACTGCGCGAGAGCCGCCGGTCGAACATCGGATACTCCTGCACATACCGATGACGCCAGAATTTCGAGATGCCCGACGTGTAGGCGTCGGAGATCAGGCCGAAGTCGAGCTGCAGGTAGCGGAACTGCGTGTAACGCAGGTATGCCTTGTAAACGATCACGTCGTACGAGCCGCTGCGCGCCGTTCCGTAGTCGCGGAGCACTTCGACCTGCGACTCGTCCTCGGGGGTGGCGGGGTCATCCGCCTCGCCCGAATCGACCATGGCGGTTTCGAGATCGCGCGTGCGCACCGCGCCGAAGATCAAGTGCCCGCCCCAGCGCTCGGTCAACTGCCCGTCGAGGCCGATCCAGATGCGGTTCAGTTCAAAAGCGGAACGGTCGTTGTCGCCGAATCGTGGGTCGTGTTCGTTGTAGCCTGAGACATTGTACTCGTAGTTCGCGAAGACCTCGGCCCAGGGTTCGACTTCAACCGGTCTTGCGTCGGCCGCGCCGGCAAACACCGTGACGACGAATACCGCCGCCACCATTGCCCGAACACGAAGGTGCACCATGGTTTCGCCCACCCGCCGTTCTCCGCAATACAAGGGAAGCCCCGAAGAAATCGACGCAGCATAGCGTTCGGTCGTGGGGGAGTCCACCAAATCGGCTGCGGTCGACATCCCCTGCCTCCGCGCCCAAAAATCCAAAAAGCTCGCGGAGTTACTGAGCCATTCGCGCTCTGAAAAAAACGTGTGATGTCCTGCGTCCGGGGTTCGGCAAATAATCTCTGCCCCGGCCGGGATGGATTGGCGAGGGTTTGGGAGTTGGGTCGCTTCGATACGCGCGTCGTCCGCGCCGCAAATCATAGTCACATTTTCATTGACAACCGTAATCGACCTGTGTCACCGTCAGTGATATTTTCCGGTGAACGCGCTCGGACAGCTTTGAAACGAGACGCTTCGTCGAATGATCGGGAACCCGAAAACCATCGCCCTCCGCGCCTTCAACGCACCAATTTGGTTGTGCATCTTCGCGGTGCACCTCGCGCTCGTTTTTCTTCTCCTCCCCGCCTGCGATTGTGAATCGCCCGATTCATCCGACGAAGCCTTGGCGAAGTCGGACGACGATTCCTCCGATGACGACGCCGACGACGACGCGGGCACGACGACCACCACGTCGCCGACCACAACAACCGGACCATCGACCAGTTCCACGACGACCGTCGTGCCGACGAGCTCGACCACGACCACGATCCCCGGTTCGGGCACGGCGTGCGATCCGTTTCGCTACACCGCCGTCGACGGCCCGGACGTTCCCGATTTCGGCCCGTGGCCCGAATACACGATCGGCGCGATCACATATCGGCAGTATATCTCCGGCAGCGCGGGCGTGGGACGGAACGCCGTAGCACTCGATGCCGACGGACGCACGTGGGTGTTCGGCATGGTCGGTCGGTCGTTCGATGCGTACGTGTTTGACGACGACGGATCGGTCGAGCGCGAGATCGTCGACCCGGCCGGCGGCGCGAACTCCGAGATCTTTCGCGACGCGAACGGCGCGTTTCACGTCGTCTACATCAACACCAATCGAAACGAGATCCGATACGCCACGAATGCCGGCGGCGAATGGACTCAGACACTTCTTCTGTCGGTCCCCGAAGCCGGTTTGGACATCGGCGCGGCGCGCGCGGCGGACGGCACGCTTCACGTCGTCTACTCGTGCTTGGAATCGGACGACACGGGCGTTCAGTACCTGAAATGGAAAAACGGAATTCTCGCCGAGGAGTCCATTCGAGACCCCGACGGCGAAAACGGGTTCTGGTCGCCGTCCGTCGCGCTTGATTCGGCGAATCGGCCTCACGTCGCCTACTCGGGCGAACTCGGCATTCGCGTCGCGGCGCGGTCGGATTCGGGATGGGACGAATTGGTTTCCTACGACGGCCGCGGCGACACCGAAATCCTGATCGACGAAAACGACGCGATCCACATTGCGTACGGCGGAGATCCTCTCGGCCTGCACGTGGCGGACAACGCCGGCGGAACTTGGTTCACGTCGGCCGTGGACACC
>JADLEX010000128.1 GCA_020845895.1 Deltaproteobacteria bacterium
CCAGGAGACTGGCGAAGTCCCCGAATTCCCTCCCGAGGCTCGACTCGGCCGTCCTGTACGCCGCCAACTAACAAATTCCGACTGACCGCAAGCCTCACCGTGTCGAGTCAAAGGGCCAAAGACGAGAGCCGGGGACACCCATCGCTACGCGCTGGGATGTCCCCGGCTTTTTCCCACACATCGCGAGGCGCTCAAGTACGAGTGACGCTCGCGGCGGTTCGGTGATGGGTGTTCTTGTGTCCCCCCGGATTTCCCTCTAAAAGGGCGGTCCGAATTCCATCCGACGGAGTGAATCGATGCCCGAGCTGGCGTACGTCAACGGAAAATACGGACCGATCGAGGAAGCCGTCGTCTCCATCGACGATCGGGGCTACCAGTTCGGCGACGGCGTTTACGAGGTTCTCTACGTCTTCGGCGGTCGGCTGTTTCTTTTCGACGAACACCTCGTCCGCCTGAAAATGAGCCTGGACGGCATTGCCATTCGCGGCGTGGACATGGACGAGGTGCGCGCGGTCATGATTGAGATGGTGGCGCGCTCGGGATTCGATCGCGCGAAACTGTACTACTGCGTGACACGCGGAGTCGCGCCGCGCAATCATCCGTATCCCGCCGGTGTGAAGCCGTCGATTCACGCCACGATCCGCCCGGTCACGCCGCCGCCCTCCGAAGAGATCGCCAAGGGCCTTCGCGCGGTGACCATCGCGGACTTTCGCTGGGGACGATGTGACCTCAAAACGCTCAACCTGCTCGGCAACGTGCTCGCTAAGCAGCAGGCGCTGGACAGCGGGTTCGATGAAGCGATTTTCTACGGCCCGGACGGCGTCGTGCGCGAGGCTACCGCGGCCAACGCCTTTGCGGTGGATGGCGGCGTCGTGTACACGTATCCCCTCGGTCCGCACATCCTGCCGGGCATCACGCGCGATCTGGTGATGAAACTCGGACGTGAAATCGGTGTCCCGATACGCGAAGAGGGTTTGACGCTCGACAAGTTCCGCCGCGCCGACGAGGTCTTTCTCACAGGCACGACGGCGGAGCTGATCGCGATCACGCAGCTCGACGGCGAAACCGTCGGATCGGGCGGCACGGGACCCGTCACCACGCGGCTGCGCGCCGCGTACGACCAGTACGTCGAATCGTTTCTCGCGTCCGCGTAGCGCGGGCGTCAGAATATCGCAGGAGGAGCAAGATGAGTTTCCGATCCACTCTCGCGGCGTTCACCGCGCTGGTTCTGTTCGCGGCGGTCGCGGCGGGCCCGGCGTCCGCCGGACAACTGGGGAAGGGCATGTACGCAATCTTTCACACGACGCAGGGCGATTTCACGGTCAAGCTGTTTCCCGACAAGGCGCCGAAGACCGTGGAAAACTTCGTCGGTCTCGCCACCGGCACGAAGGAATACAAGGACATCAAGACGGGCGCGGCGAAAAAGGGCAACTTCTATGACGGCCTGATCTTCCACCGGGTCATTCCCGACTTCATGATCCAGGGCGGCGATCCCGAGGGCACCGGCCGCGGCGGCCCGGGCTACAAGTTCGGCGACGAGTTCGATCCGTCGCTCAAGTTCGACAAGGTTGGCCTGCTCGCCATGGCAAACGCGGGGCCCGGCACCAACGGCAGCCAGTTCTTCGTCACCGTCAAGGCGACGCCGTGGCTGACCGGCAAGCACACGATCTTCGGCGAAGTGGTCGATGGCTACAACATTGTCGAGAAGGTCTCGAAGGTGCAAACCGGCGCGCAGGACCGGCCGGCGACACCCGTCGTCATCAACAAGCTGGAGATCAAAGAGGTCAAGTAACCTCGCATCCGACGTGAACTTGAAGGGCCGGGGGCGACTCCGGCCCTTTTGCGTATTCACCGTCGCCCGGAGCCATGGGTTTCGCTGAAAAATTCGGGAGATACGCCCGTTTCGGTTCCGAATTCGCGCTTGACACTCGAAAACCCGGGGCGTAACTTCGAATATCATCACTTTCAGGTAGATTTTGGCCGGTCATGAACAAGTCCGAGCTGATTGCGGCCTTGTCAACGGCGGACGGCGTTTCCGAGAAGAAGGCCGCGCAGGTGCTCGAGCTCATTCTCGACGAGATGACCGAGGCGCTCAAACGCGGCGAACGCATCGAGATCCGTGGATTCGGCTCACTCATCGTCAAGCAGTATCCGACCTATCAGGGCCGTAACCCTCGTTCACGGGAGACCATTACCGTCGAGGGTAAACGCCTGCCCCATTTCAAGGTCGGCAAGGAATTGCGCGCGCGAATTAACCGTCCGATTCGTTCCGAATCGGACGCGGAAGCCGTGACCAACCGGGCGACATCCTCATCGGCCATTCCTGATCCCCAACCTGGTTCGGGAGATCCGCCGGAGACCGACTGACGAAAATCCGCCGCGAACCCGGCGGAAATATTGAAAAATTCCCTGACCCGCCCTAAGCTCCCGCGCACTTTACGGCTGTATCCGGTTTCCACAACGCACCAGGGTTGCACGATGGGGTTGCACGATGAAGATTCATGAATACCAGGCGAAGGAGCTGCTTCGCAGGCACGGAGTGCCCACTCCGGAGGGTCGGTATGTCGACCATCCAGCGGGCGCGTATCCGGCGGCGCGGCAATTGGGCGGCGATGTGTTCGTGGTCAAGGCGCAGATTCACGCCGGCGGCCGCGGCAAGGGCGGCGGCGTCAAGGTCGTCAAGTCGATCGACGAAGTCACGACGGCGGCGGAGAAAATCTTCGGCATGACGCTCGTGACGCCGCAGACGGGCCCCGAGGGAAAGGTCGTCCATCGACTTCTGATCGAAAAGGGAATCGACATCGCCAAGGAGCTGTACTTCAGCATCCTCGTCGATCGCGAACGCCAGTGCCCCGTGCTCATGGCGAGCGTCGAAGGCGGCATGGATATCGAAGAGGTCGCCGCGAAAAACCCGGAGGCGATCGTCACGGTCGCGATCGATCCGCTCGTCGGTTGGTCGGGCTACGTGGGGCGCAAACTCGCTTACGGGCTCGGCCTCGCGGACGACGTGACGAAAAAGCTCGTGGCCTTCGCGGAAGCCGCCTACAAGGCGTTCGAGGGGCTCGACTGCTCGCTGCTCGAGGTCAATCCGCTCGTCGTGACGAAGCAGAATGAGGTGCTCGCGCTCGATGCGAAGGTCACGTTCGACGACAACGCCCTCGGGCTGCACAAGGAATACGCGGCGCTGCGCGATTTCGAGGAAGAGGAACCGCTCGAAATTCTCGCCGACCGTTACGGCGTCGACTACGTGAAGATGGACGGCGGCATCGGCTGCCTCGTCAACGGCGCCGGGCTTGCGATGGGGACGATGGACATCATCCTCAAGTGCGGCGGGCGGCCCGCGAACTTCCTCGACATCAAGGGCGGCGCGAATGTTCAGAACGTCATCCGCGCGTTCACGCTCCTGATGGCCGACACGAATGTGAAGGCCGTCCTCATCAACATCTTCGGCGGCATCGTCAAATGCGACATGGTCGCGAACGGCATCCTCGAGGCGATGAAGCATGTTCAGGTGAACGTGCCGGTGGTCGTGCGCCTGTCCGGAACGAACTCGGATCAGGCGAAAGAGATTCTGAAAAACGCCGACTTCCCGTTCATCACCGCCGACAATCTGCTCGACGCTGCGCAAAGAGCCGTGAAGGCCGAGAAAGGAGCGCTGTCATGAGCGTTCTCGTCAACAAAAACAGCCGCATTGTCGTGCAGGGCCTCACCGGCAAGGAAGGCACGTTTCACGCGCGGCAATGCATCGCGTATGGGACGAACGTCGTCGCGGGCGTCACGCCGGGCAAAGGCGGCTCGGATGTGGACGGTATCCCCGTCTTCAACACGGTCGCCGACGCGGTGAAGAAGACCGATGCGAATGTGGCGCTCATCTTCGTTCCGCCGTTCTTCGCGGCCGACGCGATTCTCGAGGCGGCCGACGCGGGCGTTTCGCTCATCGTCACCATCACCGAGGGGATCCCCGTTCGCCACATGGTGCGCGCGATGGCGTCGCTGCGCGGACGCAACGTGCGCGTGATCGGTCCCAATTGCCCCGGCATCATTACCCCCGGCGAGGCGAAGGTCGGCATCATGCCGGGTCACATCCACATGCCGGGCAAAATCGGCGTCGTTTCGCGAAGCGGCACCCTCACGTATGAGGCGGTCGATCAGCTCACCGCGCTGGGGATCGGCCAGTCCACCTGTATCGGCATCGGCGGCGACCCCATCATCGGGACCAATTTCATCGACGCGCTGCGTCTTTTCCAGGACGACCCGGACACGGACGGCGTGGTGATGATCGGGGAAATCGGCGGCGCGGCGGAGGAAAACGCGGCGCAATTCGTCAAGGAATACGTGAAAAAGCCGATAGTATCCTTTATCGCGGGACTTTCGGCGCCTCCGGGCAAACGCATGGGCCATGCCGGGGCGATCATTTCCGGCGGCAAGGGCGGCGCGCGCGAAAAGCTCAAGGCGCTCGAGTCGGCCGGCGTCCACGTGGTCGAGGATCCGAGTGCGATCGGCGTCACGATGAAAAAGGCGCTCGGTCTGTGATATACTGGCCCGGAATTTGGAGCGTATGCCCATGACGCAGCGGCATTCGACAATCTGGACGATGGCGGCGATTCTCGTCGCCGCCCTCGTTTTGCCGGCAATCGGCGGCGAGGTGTTCGGATCGTTCGGTTCCCGCTCCTGGGCGGGTCCGACGGTCGGACCGTCGATCCCCACCACCTCGACCACGACGGTCTCGACGACCACGAGCGCGACGCCCACGACGACCATTCCGCCGGGCGAGGTGGAAACCATCGAGGTGATCGGCCTCGAAGTGACCGCCGAGGACACGCAGAAACTCAAAAAGCAGCTCGAAAACAGTGACATGAAGGTCGAAGCCGAGGTCCAGACTGAAAACAAGATCAAGGACCAGCAGATCGACGTGGATCACGACTCCGGCTCCGGCGTCGCGGCGGTGACGACCTCGACAAAAGAAGGCGATGACCTGAAGTCCGGCAAAGTGGACGTGGACATTTCCGAGGCGATCGGCACGCTCGGCGACGTCACCATCGGCGACAAAAAGGGTCATCGCATCATGTTCGGCGAGGTGATGGCCGATGACGGCGGCGGGCTGAACCAGAAGATGATCGTCAAGGTGATTCAGGCGAACCTGGGCGGAATCCGCAACTGCTACGAACGCGTGCTGAAGTTCGACGCCAATGTCCACGGTCGGTTCAATGTCGAAATCGGCGTTGCGGCCGACGGCGCCGTCAGCAACGTCAAGACGCTTGAAGACACCGTGCGCAACCGCGAACTCACCGAGTGCATGGTTGCGAAGATCCAGCGCTGGCGCTTTCCGGAGTCTCCGGAACCGTTCCAGTTCAGCTATCCGTTCAATTTCGTGCAGTCGTTCTGACGCGCGACGTTCTCAGCGCTCTTCCGGGGCAACATCCTGATAGGCGAAGGGCAAGGTCTCGGGTTTCAACCCCAGGACCTGCGTGATGAGCAGCCCTTCCTTGAGGGTCAGCGGCTCAAAGCACAGCCACGTTGCGACCGTCTTGACCGGAGGAGCCGGTGCCTGGGTCTCCGCGTCCGGCTCGCCTTTCTTCTTTGAAGCTCTCGGTGTCGGTTTGGCTGCCGGTGGCCACTCGGCCGGCGGCTTTTCGTAGGTGCGCACGATCATCGCGAGATCGCGGTGCGTCGTGAGAAAGACGCGTTCGATCTGCGTTGCAGACTGCGGATCCGTGAGTCGTTCGACGAAGCCTCTCATGGCCTGCGGAAAATTCACCGCCACGCGCACGTCGACGTTGTTCTCGATCAGCGATTGCCACTGTTGTACCGGAATGGTGATGAACGGCGTCTTGTCCGACGCCGCTTCGCCCGCCACGGTGGCCCATGGATAGCCGACCTTGTGGAACGCATCGATCTGATGGGGACCGGCCTGCGTCTCCCAGACGTCGAGGTAGCCGTCGCGGTCGAAGTCGCGTTCGGCGATCGTGCGGTTGTGCAATTCCAGTCGATTCTCGGCCTCGGTACGCTCGACCTCGAGCTTGAAAAAAATCGCGCCGACCAGAGCGGCGATCGAGAACAGGACGAAGAGACCCAGCGAGGTGTCCCGCGAACGCACCGCGGCCGCGTAGTGCCGCTCGCAGAAGTACCGCTCGTCCGTCGGAAAAAGGTGCAGCTTGCGTGTCGAGACCATGTCCGCGCGCGCGCCGCAGACCCGGCAAACGGCCATGTTTTCACTCCAAACTCATCGTGCCGTGACCGCGCCAGATTCGTCGCGGTTCCATCGGGTGTCAAGTCGACGGGGGGTCTCGCAAACGTCGCTGTGATATGATCGCACGGCATGTCGCACCATCCTTCCAAACCTTCGGTGCTCGATCCCATGCTGGTGGTCGTCGCCATTGTCTCGGCGACTCTCATTTTTCCCTTCGCGTTCGCGCCGCTCACGCGTGAAGCATCGCTCACGGCGCTCAACGGATCGGCACTCGTTCGCGGTACCCACGACGTGTCGAATTGCGTCATGGATGGAGAAGTCGGCGCCGCGCTCCTTGCGGCGGCGACGCTGACGTTCGGCCCGGAGCGACCGGCAGAAACGCTCGCCGCCGCGTTCGCGCTCTGGCACTGGATGACGTCGCTATTTCTCTATCTCGCGGCGCGAAAGGTCTTTTCGAAAGGGGGGGCGCTGGCGGCGTTGGTTTACGCCGCGACCATCGTCGCGGGAGGAGCGCGGAGCGTCTTTTCGCCCGTCGCACTTGCGGCGTTGCCCGTTGTGCTGGCGCTCGAATTCGCCGCCGCGGACCGCAAGGCCGCCCGCGTCGGATTCGGGTTCTTCGTCGGCGTGGGAATCGCATTTGCACGGGAAACGGTCGTCGTTGTCTCCGCGTACGCGTACGATCAATTTCGTAGAAACGCGGATCGACCAAACGATGAACGAAACCGATTCGGGGCGTGGGAGCTCGCCGGCGTTCTCGCCGGCCTGTGCGCCGTGATCGCGTTGGCCGGCCAAGGCCGAGACACGTTCGAAGCGCTCCGGGCCATCGTCGCGGCGCATTCCCGCGCGGCGTTTGCTCCGTTCGACCGAATGTTGACATCGGCGCTCGTCCTCGTTGCGGTAGCGACGTGGATCGCGCTCGGCGCGAAAACCGCCGCCGAAGCGTCGAGCAGGCGGCTCGTCGCGGGCGGCGCGATCGCGCTCTGGCTCGCGTCGTGTACACGTCCGCCGGTGGACCTCGCCGCTCTGTTGCCGCTCGCGGGGCTTGGCGCGCTCGCCGTCGCCGGCGCGTATTCCGCGCTGATGCGAACAGCCCCGTTTTCTCGTGCGACGCGCTGGTCCGCGCCACTCATTTGTGCGGGCATCCTGATCGCATCGCCATTACCGGGTGCAATCCGCTCGGTCGAATTCATCGGTCCGTACCTGCGCGGCGAGGATGTCGTCACGTATCACGGGCGTTTTTTCGAGCATGCAACAGACTTCGACGCAGCGCTCATGGTGGACGCCGCCAACTGGATCGCGGGTAACACGGGCGAGAACGACGTTGTCGCGGGTTGGGGTTCGGAGCCCGGCCTGTTCCTTTACTCCGAACGGGCCGCGATGTGCGGTTTCACGACCATCGTGCCGATTCTCGAGGGGAGGCCGGGCGAGGAAGGGCGGTTCGCGCGGTGCCTCGCCGACGAGCGTCCAAGGGTCATCGCGGCTGTGCGCAATCCGCGCAATTGGTCGGGCGGGTTCACGCTGTCGCGCGGTTACGGAATTTCTCAGCCGGAGGTGATTCGGAGCGTAATTCGAAAGGAATATCGCGGGGTGCAGCGGGTGGGCGGATTCGACCTGTACCTGCGAAACGACCTCTCGCCGAAACACGTGCCGCTCGCGACGATCTACGAATTAAACGTTCCGCGAGAGCCGTGATTTCGATCAAGTTTCCTCGTCCGCGATCTCGAATCGCGCGGAGGTCTTGGCGAGGTCTTCCTGCCGATGCTCCCAGCGCGCCATGAGTTCCTCGATCTTCGCCATGTTTTGCCGGTAACGCCGTGTGGCCTCGCCGGCCTCGCCGCTCCCGTCGAACTCCGGATCGGCCAACTTCGTCTCCAAGTCCTTCTGCTCGGCCTCCAGCGCGGCGATGCGTCCCTCCAGCTCCTCGATCGCTCGTTTGACGGGCCGCAGCGCCTTGTTGCGTTCCTCGATTCGCTGGGCTTGCGCGCGGCGCTCGTCCTTGCGGCTCCCGCGCTCCGCCGGGCGTGAATCGGGTTGCGTCGTAACCCGGGTGGGAGCGGCGGCGCGCGCGGCCTTTTGTGCGAGGTGGTACTCGTAATCGTCGAGATTGCCGGGGTAGATCGTCACGCCCGTGCCGTCGAGATCCCACAGCGTGGTGGCGAGCCGATTGATGAATGCGCGGTTGTGGCTGACGAACAGCAGCGTGCCGTCATAGGTTTCCAGCGCCTGCATCAACGCCTCGGTCGAGTAGAGGTCGAGGTGGTTCGTCGGTTCGTCCATC
This sequence comes from Deltaproteobacteria bacterium, assembly GCA_020845895.1. NCBI lineage: Bacteria > Pseudomonadati > Myxococcota > Myxococcia > Deltaproteobacteria bacterium. The sequence goes on from JADLEX010000128.1 coordinate 8,469, forward strand.
AGCAGCAAATTTCCGGGCTTCATCAGCAGTTTTGCGAGCACGACGCGCGCCTTTTCACCGCCCGAAAGCACGGCGCACGACTTGTCCACGTCGTCGCCCGAAAACAGGAACACGCCGCAAATCGTGCGAACTCGAGTCGGTCCCGCGCTGGGATCGACGCTTTGCACTTCCTGCAATATTGAGAGCCGTTGCGAGAGCTGGTCGCTGTGGTGCTGCGCGTAGTACGCCACGGCCACGTTGTGCCCGATCTCCACCGCGCCGGCGTCGGGGTTGAGTTCGCCCGCGATCATCCGCAGCAGCGTGGTCTTCCCGGCGCCGTTGCGCCCGACGATGGCGATGCGTTCCTGCCGCAACACCGTCAAATCGAGCTTGCGGAATAGCACATTGTCGCCGAACGCCTTGTCGAGTTTCACCACGCGGATCGCCTCGCGGCCCGAGCGCGGCGTCGGCGCAAACTCGAAGTCCAGCGTGCGGCGGTGGTTGGGCAATTCGATCCGTTCGAGCTTTTCGAGCCGTTTGACCCGGCTTTGCACCTGCCGCGCCTTCGTCGCCTTGTAGCGGAAGCGTTGGATGAATCGCTCGTTCTGCGCGATCATTCGCTCTTGGTTTTTCGCACGCGCTTCGAGCAGTTCGAGTTCCTGCTCGCGCAGTTCCAGGTACGACTCGAAATCGCCGGTGTACGAACGCAGTCCTTCGACCTCGAACGACAGCACCCGCTCGATCTGGCGATTCAGGAATTCGCGGTCGTGGCTGATGAGCAAAAACGCGCCGCCATAATCCTTGAGGTACTTCTCGAACCAGAGCAGCGACGGCACGTCGAGGTGGTTCGTCGGTTCGTCGAGCAACATCAGGTCGGGCTGCGTGAAGAGCAGTCCCGCCAAAATCGCGCGCATCTTCCAACCGCCCGAGAACTCGTGCAGCGGCCGGGAGAAGTCGCGCTCGCGAAAACCAAGCCCGACGAGAATCTTTTCGGCTTCGTGCGTAGCGAACATCGTCTCGAAGCGGTCGAGTTCTTCGTGCAGGTGGTAGAGCGTTTCAGACAGCTCCATCTGCTCATCGGTGTCGGCGCTGCCCGCCAGCTCGGCCTGCGTCTCGTCGAGTCGCCGCGTCAGCCCGTCGCGGCCCGGGGCGGCGGCGAGAACGACTTCGAGCAGGGGCGCGTCCTGAATCTCCTGCACGTCCTGCGGCAGATAGCCGATGCGCACGCCGCGAGTCCGCACGATGCGCCCGTTGTCGGGTTCCATCGTCCCCATGAGAAGCCGAAGCAACGTGGACTTGCCGGTGCCGTTGGGACCGATCACGCCGAGGCGGTCGCGCCGGCCGATGGTGAACGTGGCGGCGTCGAGAATCGTCTTCGATCCGAAGGCGAGGTGGACGTTATCGGCGACGAGGAGGCTCATATCGGGTTCGGTTCGAAGTGATACAGAAGAAAATTTCCGTCTTGGGCGGCCAATTTGCCGAACTGGAGCAGAAATTCCACCAGGAGATTTCTGGCGGGACCGTCGAGCGCCTTGTCTAGCGCACGCACGTCGAAAAAGAAATACGTCCAACCGCGTTTTGCAAATGCATCGCGGACATCACCGGGGGATTTCGCGCCATCGAGGACCTGGCGAATCGTATGGTCCTCGAAGATCGCATCGACATCGTGCGGCACGCGCAGCAGGTCGCGGAAGTTTCCGGTCATGGCGCACAACACGCGGTCGCCGCCGGTCGCTTGGGAGTTGAGGTGGAGATAGATCTTCCAACCAGGGATGCGCCGCCCTTGATATTCGGCGGCCGCTTCGGAAGAAATCGAGGCGGCAAAGGGATTCAGGCGGGCGAACTCGCGCGCCGTGAGCGCCGCGTTGCCCAGCAGGGCGAGGACCGTCGCACCAGCGACGACCGCTTTCGCGCGGGCGCGCATGTCGATGAGGTCACGCAACCCCGAGGCCGCGACCGGTGCCAAGAGCGCGAGCACGGGCAAGGCAAATCGGGCCTGATGCGAGCCGAAGAGGTACGAACAACACGCCGCGAGCGCGACGACGCCGAATCCCGGCGTGTGGAACTTCGAACGACGGATCGCGGCAACAAGCGCGCCGACGAAAAGCAGCATTGCGGCGGGACCGATCACGCCGTCATACCAAGTCGAACCGAATCGTCCCGTGAGCGAGAGCCGAAAGGGCAGCGCCACGAGGCTGGGGATCGAGTAACCCGCGCCGTAGCCGTGCAGGAACATGTCAAAGGAGCGCGCGCGCTCGGCATCCCAACCTGGTCCGCCGAAGATTTCGTACGCGAAGGGAAACACCGGATTTCCGACGGACAGAGCGTTTCTGAGAAGGAACGGCGAAGCGCATATCAGGGCACTGGAAGCATAGACGGCGAGGGCGCACGCAACTTCGCGCGGACGCTTGGACCGCGCGGTGAGCAGGATCGGCAGCGCGAGGAGCCCAACATAGAGCAGCGCCGTGTATTTGATCGAAACGGCGAGACCGGCGAAAACGCCGGCGACCGCAAGGTCGCGTACGCGAGAGTTATCCGAGAAGGCGTCGATGAGCGACATCGCGGCGGCGAGCGCCATGCAGAGCGTGAGATCGACATAAGAGGTTCCGGCGAAGACGATGCCAACGGGGGCTGACGCGAACGACGCGGCGACGATGAACGCGGGGAGGTCGCCCGCGCGGCTCCGGAGAACGTCGAAGAGCATCCACGCGGCGGCGACGCCGGTGAGCAGGTGGATTGTCGCGGGCGCACGTTCGCCGAGCAGGGCCATCGCGAGAGCGTGAACGATCTCGGCTCCCGCCGGGAAGAATCCGTAAACGTCGCCGACGGGGACGCCAAGCCCGCCCGAGTCGAGAATGCGCCGCGCAATCGGCAGGTGATAGACGAGCGCGTCGCGCGCGACGGGCGGCGCGGCCGCCATGAAGAGCGACGGCGCACACATCAGCGCGAGCGCGGCGGTCGCCCCGAGTTCGGTGCGCGAAACGTCTCCGAACACCCGGCGTCGTTGCGCCCACAGTGCCGTCAGCCCGCCGACACCGACCAGTTGAGCGATGACCTTGGCCACGGGCCAGGTGAGCAGCCCCAAGGCGGCGACGAGCGTGCCGACGAAACTGAGCGCGGCGAACGCCAACGCGAAGTCGAGTCCCGCGCCGCCCGTGTCGATGCGCAACACCCGTCGCAGGGCGTGTCCCAACCCGACGAGCGACGCCATGGCGGCGAAGGCGAAGACGGTTTGCACGGCGAGCGGCATGGCGGGGATGGCTATTCGACGTCGATGCGCGTGATCCGCTGGCGGCGTTGCTTCGCCGTGGCGGAGTCGTCGGACAGGGCGGCGAGTTCCGCCTGAAAGTATTTGATGAGCCCCTGAATCGCCTCGACCTTGGCGAGGTCGGCCTGCGAATCGGCTGACTTCACGACGCGCTTCGCCTCGCCGTCGAGGACGCCGATGAGCTGTTCGATCGCCACCCGCTTTGCCGCGACGAGTTGTTCCTCGGGCGCGGATTCGGGAACCAGCGTGATGAGAAAGTCGAGTGTCGCGACCATGATGCGCAGGATGTGAAGCGGCAGGCCCAGCGCCTCGGTGCCGGTTTGTTCACCGAGACGCACGAAAACCGTCAGCGTTTCGCGCGCCGCGAGCAAAAATTCGCGCTCCGACGTCTTGATATGCCCGCGCGCCTTGTCGAAGGCCGCAAGAAAATCCGTGAGACTTTGGATTTCGGCGGTCACGCGTTTTTCTCGAAGGTGATGTGAAAGGCGGAGTTCTCGTATTTCGCGCGCGTCACGACATGGCCGATCAGCACGCGAGGCAAAATGATATGCCTCTGCAGATCGCCGACGCCGACAATCAGCTCATCGTGTTTGGCCCAAAGCTGAATGTCTTTTCGCTCGACGCCGGGCAGATGCAGCGCCATTTGGTATCGCCCGTCCGCTCCATCGAGGGTGAACGGTTTGCCGCGCCACAACACCTCGTTGGGCGCATAGCCGTTGTAAGTCGCGGCCGCCATCTCCGCGAGCCGGTCGAGGCCGAGCATCTCCGTGGGATAGAGCGCCGTGGAGAGGATCGGCAGCGGCGCGAACGCCTGATGGATGCGCTCCACGTACTCCTTCTGCAACCGTATCCAGTCTTTGAAAAAGCCCTTTCCCGCGGACGCGGGCAGGATCCGGTTCGTCATCACCGCGTCGACGGGAAAGCCGAATAGCGACAGGTAGGTGTGCGCGCGCTGCGTCTCCTGAACGACGATCTTTTCGGGATTCGTGACCAGGCGGATCGACGCGCGGTCGGGATCGGTGAGCAGGTCACGCACTTTCATCACGCGCGCGTAGATGTTTTCGACGTTGGAGTAGACCTCCTTGTCGGGCATCGGCGCCTTGATGACGCGCTCGGCGATCGGTTTGATCGCCAGCGCGATGCGTTTTTCGATGTCGTAGAACTTCTCCATGTACCACTGGAGCACGTCGGCGAGACCGAGGAGCTGAAGGGTCGATCCGGTCGGTGCGCAGTCGATGATCGCCACGTCGTATTCGCCGCTCTCCTCCAGGTCGAGCAGCTTGATAAGCGCGAAAAGGTCCTCCATGCCGGGCACGACCGCCAGTTCCTCGGCCACCGGCTCCTGATAGCCGCGCGCGGCGAGGAACTGCGTGAGATACCGTTGAATGCGCCCCCAGTGACGACGCAGTTCGACGTTGACGCTGACCTCCTGCGCGGTGAGGTTCGGCTCGATGGTCTTGGGTTCGCCGCCGATCGTCGTGTCGAGCACGTCGGCGAGCGAATGCGCCGCGTCGGTGGAGAGGACAATGGTGCGCAGCCCCCGCCGGGCGCACGCCACGGCCGTCGCGGCGGACAGGGTCGTCTTGCCGACTCCGCCCTTGCCGGTGAACAAAATGACGCGCATCGGCGTGGATGGGGTTGTCATGGGGGGCGCACATTAGCACCCCAATTGGCGATTTCAAAGAGTTGTGCGGGTGAGCCGGACGACGGCGTAGACGAGTTCGCGCGAAGCCATATACTGCCCGCGAGAGGTTTGCATGGCCGCTTTCAGCATTGAGGAAGCCAAACTCGCCGTCCTGGAAAACGTGAGCGCGATCGGGATCGAGACGGTCGACCTTGCTGCGGCGCTCGGCCGGGCGCTCGGCGCTCCGATCGTTTCGGATTGCCACGTCCCTCCGGCGGATAACGCGGGCATGGACGGCATCGCGGTGCGTTGGGAAGACACCCGCGACGCGTCGCCGGAGCGGCCCGTGCGGCTGCGGCTTTTGGGGACGATCGGGGCGGGGCAGGTGACGGACCTCGTCGTCACGGCGACCTGCGCCGCGAAGATCATGACCGGCGCGGCCGTGCCGCCCGGCGCGGACGCCGTGATTCCGGTCGAGGACGTGGAATACGAAGGAGCGCACGCGGTGGTGCGCCGGGGCGCGAGGCTTGGCGATCACGTGCGCCCGATGGGCGAAGACGTGAAGGCGGGGCAGCGCGTTTTCGACATCGGCGCGGAACTCACCTCCGCGCACATCGGCGTGCTCGCTTCGCTCGGCGTCGCCACGGTGCCGGTCGGCAAACGGCCGCGCGTAGCGATCATCGCGACGGGGTCCGAGCTCGTGGCTGTGTCCCAGACGCCGGGGCGCGGCCAAATCCGCAACTCGAACAGCCCGGCGCTGGTCGCGGCGGCGATGGCTGCCGGTGCGATCGCCGAGGATCTGGGCCACGCGCCGGACGATTTGGCGAAGATCACGGAGCGCCTTCTCGGCGCGGTCGTGTCGCACGACATCGTCATCAGCTCGGGCGGCGTGTCGGTGGGGGAGTTCGATTTCGTCAAGAGCGCGATGAAGAACCTCGGCGTGGAACTTCGCTTCGACAAGGTCGCGCAAAAACCCGGCAAACCCATGTCGTACGGCCGCATCGGCGAACGCACGCACGTCTTCGGCCTGCCGGGAAATCCCGCGGCGGCGCTCGTGTGTTTTCACGTTTACCTCAAGCCTTTGATCCGACGATTGCAGGGATTTGCTGACATCGAGACGCCGATGGCGTGGGGCCGCCTCGTTGGGCGTTTGGCCTCGAAGGGCCGGCCGAGTTTCGCCCGCGTGATCCCCGAGGCGACGCCGGAAGGTTACCGGGTGCATCTCGCGGGTTCGCAGAGTTCGGGATTGCTGCTGCCGATGGCGCTCGGGCGCGCGCTGGCGCATTTCCCGGCGCGGGACGAACCATATGCCGACGGCGATCTCGTGCGCTTCCAATTTCTCGACGGAGGGGTGGGGTGACGGACGACGCGCGCTTCACGCATCTGGACGAACGCGGCGCGGCCCGAATGGTGGACGTGACCGGCAAGGGCGAGTCGGTGCGAACGGCCCGGGCGCGGGGCGAGATTGTGGTCGGTGCCGAGGCGTTCGCGCTGCTGCGCGACGGGCGCGTGCCCAAGGGCGACGTGCTGGCGGCGGCGCGCATCGCGGGGATCGGCGCGGCGAAACGCACGTGGGAACTCATCCCGCTGTGCCACCCCCTGCCGCTCGGCTCGGTCGAGATCGCATTTGCGCTCGACGACGCGCGTCACGCCGTCGAAATCGACTCGTTCGTGAAACTCACCGGGCAAACCGGGGTGGAGATGGAAGCGCTGACGGCGGTCGCGATCGCGGCGCTCACGATCTACGACATGTGCAAGTCGGTCAGCAAGGCCATGACGATCGGCTCGATCCGGCTTGTCGAAAAGACAGGCGGAAAGAGCGGCGACTACCGCTCGGAGCAGACGCCATGAAGAAGTGGATCGTCGATCTCTCGCGCGACACGATCTTCGGAACGGCGCTGTTTGTCGTGATCGTGATCCTCACGATCCTCTCGACCAAGACTGCGCAGTTTGTTTACGCGATGTTCTGAAGGACGAGCTACGCGTCGCGCAGATTGTCCATGGCGCGCAGGCGCTCACGCGTGTAGGGCACGAGTCCGCCTGCCGCGAAGAGATGTGCCATGAATTCGGGCATCGGCACGGCGTCGAACACCTTTCCCGACGTCGTCTTCACCTTTCCCGAACCCAAATCGACCTCGAGCATGTCGCCTTTTTCCACGGCGTCCACCGCCTCGGGGCAGATCACGACCGGCAGGCCGAGGTTCACCGCGTTGCGGTAGAAGATGCGCGCGAAGCTCTTGGCGACGATGCAGCCGACCTCGCAGCCCTGAATGGCGAGTGGGGCGTGTTCGCGGCTCGATCCGCAGCCGAAGTTTTCACCCGCGACGATGATGTCGCCCGGCTTCACGGACGTCGGAAAATCGGGATCGGCGACCTCCAGACAATTCGCGCCGAGCACCTTCGCATCGATGCTCGTGAGATACCGCGCCGCGATGATGACGTCGGTGTCGATGTCACGGCCGAACTTCCAGACCTTGCCTTTGAACACGGTTTGCATCGTCATTCGTCCAATGCACGGCGCGCCGCGCCGGTGAAAATTTCGTTACGCCACCTTGCGATTCGCGATGTCGGCCGGGTGCGTGATCCGCCCCGTGACCGCCGTCGCCGCCGCCACCGCGGGATTGGCGAGCCACACCTTGGCCTCGGGGTGCCCCATGCGTCCCACGTAATTGCGGTTCGTGGTGGAAAGGCACCGCTCGTCCTTGCCGAGTACGCCCATGTAGCCGCCCAGGCACGCGCCGCAACCCGGCGTCGAGACCACGCACCCCGCTTCGGCGAAGGTTTGGAGCAATCCGTCGCGGTTGGCGCGGATCCAGACTTCCTGACTGCCGGGAACGACGATCGTGCGCACGGCCACCTCGTGCCCGCGCATGACCGACGCGGCGAGGGCGAGGTCCTCATAGCGCCCGTTCGTACAGCTTCCGATATAGACCTGATCGACTTCCTGCCCGGCGACCTGGCTGATCGGCCGCGTGTTGCTGGGCAGCATGGGGCAGGCCACGGTGGGCTCGAGCGCCGACACGTCGATGTCGATATTGCGTTTGTAGATCGCGTCGGCATCGGGCGTGAACACGCGGAACTCGCGTGTCTTTCGAGCCTCACAGTATGCCTGAATCTTCTCGTCGGCCTGCATCAGGCCGGCTTTCGCGCCGGATTCGATGGCCATATTGCTGATCGTGAGGCGTCCCTCGATCGAGAGCGCCGCAATCGTTTCGCCTTCCCACTGGAGCGCCTCGTAGAGCGCGCCGTCGTCGCCGATCCGGCCGATCAGGTGCAGCACGAGATCCTTGGCGCCCACGAAATCGCCGAACGACCCCGTGACGCGCACCCGGGTCGTTTCGGGCACACGCAGCCACACGTCGCCCGTGGCCATTGAGCAGCCCACGTCGGTGCTGCCGAAACCCGAGGCGAACGCGCCGAGCGCGCCGTAGGTGCAGGTATGCGAGTCGCCGCCGACGATCAGGTCGCCGGGCAGGGCGATGCCCTTTTCGGGTAGCACGACGTGCTCCACGCCGCCCTTGCCGATCTCGAAGTAGTGTTTGATCGCGTATTTCTTCGCGAAATCGCGCATCACCTTGGCCATCTCGGCGGAGGCGATGTCCTTGTTCGGCGTGAAATGGCTGGAGACGAGCGCCACACGCTCGCGGTCGAACACGTCTTTCGCGCCGAGCTGCTTTTCGAAGACGCGGATGGCGGCGGGGGCGGTCACGTCATTCGCCATGACGAGATCCACCTTGGCGGTGACGAATTCGCCCGGCGACACGCGATCGCGGCCGGCGTGGGCGGCGATGATTTTTTCGGCGAGGGTCATGCCCGGCATGGTGTTCCTTTCGGCGGGGGTGTCGCCCCCGCGCTCTTGAACCGTAACAGACTCGTCGGGGCCGAAAAAGGAATCCACGTCAGGCGCGGGTGCTTTCCGCGTCCGCCGTGGATTCGTTTTCGGGGGATGTGCCGGCTCAGGGAGTCGAACCCCGGACACCACGGTTATGAGCCGTGTGCTCTAACCACCTGAGCTAAGCCGGCCCGGCCGCGCGAAATATCTTGGAAATGCCGCGTGTTGTCAACTCGACACGAGCATTCGTCGGCGCGGGAGGCGACGGGTGATTCGGCGAGACGGGCGGGCGTTGCGCGTCGGGCGCGGCGATCATATTCTCCGCCGGTGACTACCCGAATTAGGAGGGTGTGATGTCGAAGCGACCCGCTTTTGTGGTGTTGTGGATCCTGGTGGCGAGCGCGGGACTTCTTTTGGGCTGCGGCGACGAAAGCGATTTCGATGGGGACGGCGAGGATTGGGACTCGTGGGAGGAGGACCAGGCGATCGCGGCTTCATCCAGTCTTCGCGTTCTGAGCTGGAACCTGCGTCACGAAGGGTGGTCGGGCGAGACAAACTACGCGGCCGACGCCGCGCAGATATGGAACCAGTTCGGCGCGTCGGCGTCCTCGCCCAACGGGTGTGACCTCGTCTTCCTGCAGGAGGTCATGTATCCCGAGGCGGCCGAGGGCATCGCGGAGGAATTGGAAGCGCTCTCCGGCGTTACGTGGGTTGCCGAGGTGACGCCCGTGATCGGCCGGTCCACGTACAAGGAAGCCTATGCCGTGCTTTACCGCACCGACCGCGCGGACGTGGAGGATTGGTGGATCTGGAACGACGTGGGCGACAAGTTCGAGCGCGAGCCGATGATCGTGAAGGTCCGCGACGTGCGTAGCGGCGCGGACTACACGTTCATCAACTGGCACACGATTTTCGGATCGACCACGGAACGCAAGGCGGAGGTCACGCAGATTTCCAAGGTCTTCGGTTCGGTGCAGGCCGCGGAATCCACGGATCAGGACGTGATTCTTCTCGGCGACCACAACGCGCCGGCCACGTCGAGCTGGTGGACGCCGTTCACGTCGTTGATCCCGACCGTCGGTTGGAAGATCAACGATCCGACGACGCTGAATTCCTCGGGCGCGTACGCCTCGGCCTACGACCATTTCTGGTTTCAGGCGTCCTATCTCACGGAGTTTTCCTCCGCCGGGCGCGACTACGTTGCGAACACGCAGAACTTTGTCACAAACCTGTCCGACCACGTCCCGATCTGGATGAAACTCTACAGTACGGCGGATACGGACTGATCGACGGCCGTCTCGCTCGACGCGGCGGCGGCGCGCGGCTACATTCTCGGCATGTCCGGCGAGCACGTGCTCCAGGTCCGAAATCTTCGCGTCGATTACCGGCGCGGGCGCGCGCTCACGCACGCGGTGCGCGGCGTCGATCTCGACATTTTTGCCGGCGAGTCGCTCGGCATCATCGGCGAGTCCGGCTGCGGTAAGAGTTCGCTCGGCAAATCGGTGTTGGGACTCGTCCCATCGACGGCGGACGACAGCCGGCTTTTCGGCGTCGCCACGAGCGGGCTTTCGCGCGACGGGTGGAATCGAGTGCGACGACGGGCGCAGATGGTCTTTCAGGACGTGGGCGGCGCGCTCTCGCCGCGCATGCGCGTCGGCGATGCCGTGACCGAAGGCCTCCTCGTCCACGGAATGATCGGCGGGCGTGAGGCGCGGCGCGAAAAGGCCGCCGAAGTGCTCAATCTTGTCGGGCTGGATGGAGGCGTCGCGCGCCGTTTTCCCCACGAATTGTCGGGCGGCCAGCGGCAGCGCGTGCTCATCGCCAGGGCCTTGTCGCTCGAACCCGAGTTCGTCGTCGCCGACGAGCCCATCGCCTCACTCGACGTGTCGGTCCAGACGCAGATCCTTGCACTCCTCGACGAAATTCGACGCGCTCGATCATTCACGCTCATGTTCATCACGCACGATATCCGCGCCGTGAAGGCGCTGTGTTCGCGCGTTGCGGTCATGTATGACGGACGCATCGTCGAGCAAGGACCAACCGCCGAGGTGCTGCGAAATCCCGCGCACCCCTATACGCGTCTTCTCATCGATTCCGTGCCGTCGTTGGATTCCGTGGTCGAGAAAAGTCGAATATCGTAATTTGCCCACCAGAAATCGGGGGAAGCGTTGCGTACACGAACACTCGGCTGGACCGGCGAAAAACTGTCCGTCATCGGATTCGGTGCGTGGGCCATCGGCGGCGGCGGTTGGGAATTTGGCTGGGGGCCGCAGGACGACGCCGATTCGATCCGCGCGATCCATGTGGCGCTCGATATCGGCGTGAACTGGATCGACACGGCGGCGGTGTATGGCCTCGGGCGATCGGAACGCGTCGTGGCGAAGGCGCTCGAAGACCGCCGGGACCGCGTCTTCGTGGCGACCAAGTGTGCGCTCGTGTGGGACGATGCGGGGAAGATCTCGGGCCGTATCAAAGCCGAGTCGGTCCGGCGTGAGTGCGAGGATTCGCTGCGTCGCCTGAACACGGACGTCATCGACCTCTATCAGATCCACTGGCCGAATCCCGACAACGAGATCGAAGAAGGGTGGGGCGCGATTCAGGACCTCGTTCGCGAGGGCAAGGTCCGTTACGCCGGCGTCTCGAATTTCTCGGTGGCGCAGATGGAGCGCGCCGGCGTCATTGCGCCCGTCGCGAGCCTGCAACCTCCCTACCATCTGTTGCGCCGGGACGTGGAGGCCGAAATTCTGCCCTATTGCGGCGTGCAGAACATCGGCGTGGTCGCCTATTCGCCGCTCGCATCCGGGCTTCTGACCGGCAAATTCGACCGCTCGCGCATCGACGCGCTGCCCGATGAGGACTGGCGAAAACGATTCTCGGAAAACTACCGTGAGCCGAAGTTGACGCCGAATCTCACGTTTGTGGAAGATCTGCGCGCCATCGCGGCGGAACACGGGCGAAGCGTCGGGCAACTCGCCGCCGCGTGGGTGCTGCGCCGACCCGAAGTCACGTCGGCCATCGTTGGCGCGCGCAACGAGCGGCAGGTGGGTGAACTCTTCGCGGGATCGGACTGGGAGCTTCCCGCCGAGACCGTGGACCGAATCGAGGGGGCGTGGAAGACCCGTTTCGGCTCGTGAAACGTGGCTAGTTCGAAGAGCGCTTCAACGCGGGGACGACGAGGCGGAATGTGACCCCCCGGCCGGGCCGGTTGTCGATCTCGATCGATCCGCCGAGTTCTTCGAGCGAGCGAAGGACGACGTTCATCCCGACACCTCGGCCGGAGATTTCGTTCACCAACGCCGACGTCGTCAGGCGTGGGTGAAATACCAGCCGCCAGACGTCGTCATCGCTCATCGTGGCGTTCCGGGTTTCGTCGATGATGCCGAGAGCCAGCGCCTTTCCCGCGATTCGTTCGCGGTCGAGCCCGCGTCCGTCGTCGGCGACCTCGACGCACACCCGGGAATCCTCGCCCGCCGCCGAGATGCGGATACGACCTCGGGCCGGTTTTCCGGCCGCCTCGCGTTCGCCGGCATCGGCCTCGATGCCGTGCGCGAGCGCGTTGTTGACCAGATGCACCAGCGCCGCGCCGAGCCGGTCCGCCAAGTGCCGCTCGATTTCCACGTCCTCGCCGCCGATCTCCACGTCGGCCTCGGTCTTCAGGTATTTCGACACATCATGAACGTAGCGCGGCATGTGATCGACGAGATCCCGGAAACGCACCGTGAGCAACCCGTTGATGCGCGTCTCGAGGTCGTCGATCAGGGCCGATGCCTTGGGCGCGGTGCCGTCACTCGATCTTGTCAGTTCGCGAATCCGGCGAATCGCGTCGAGAAGCTCCTCGATACGCGCCCGACGGACGGACAGATGCGTCGGCTGACCCTCGTCGAGCAGGTCGCGGATATCGGTCTGGCGACGTTGAACGTTCAGGGAGCGTTCGATGTCCGCGGGCGAGACCTTGCCGTCGTCCACGAGGATCTGGCCGAGTCGGCGTTGACGCCCGACCGCGTCGACCACGTCCTCGGCCTGGAGAAGCCCCTCTTCGACGAGAATCTCCCCCATCTTCTGGACGCGCGATCCGCGTGGGCCGAGCACCGCGGCGATCAGGTCGCGCATCGAGCGACGCACGTCGGTCTGAAACTGCGGCATCAGCGCGAGGCGCTCGTCGTCGAGAAAACGCGAGAGCGGCTCGAGGCTGACCACCGCGGTCATGACGCGCGGATTTGCGCCGTGCAGATCCTGCAGGTGCGCGAGACGCTGCCGAAAGCGCTTCGCGTCGGCGGCCGAAAGCGGGGCGTCCTTCATGCGACGTGCGAGCTGTTCCATCTCCTGCAAATCGACGAACTCAGGCTGCGTCGCGAGCGAGTCGCCGGCCACGATCTGCGACCACCGCTCCTCGCGGTGCGCGCGTAGGCCTTCGCGCAGCGTTTCGAGCCGCTCAAACAGTTCGTGCACGTGCGGTGTTTCGAGAATCTCCGGGCTCGACGCGCTCTCCGCCTCGAGCATGTTGAGAATTTCGCGCAGCTCGTCGAATCGCGGCCGGCGGACGACGGCGATGCGTTTGGCGACGGCGTGATATCGTTGGTCGAAGTCGGTCATCATCGGGCGGCGGTCGATGCGATCCGCGTCGGGTTCGAGCTCGAGCGCCAGAACGTCGCGACCGAGCATCAGAAACGCGGCGACGTCGTCCGTGTAGTCGAGCCGGGAAGTCCGGAGCGCGTCGAGGATATTCTCGACCTGATGTGCACGACGGCCGAGCGCGGGTTGATCGAAAAACCCCGCGCTTCCCTTGATCGAGTGGACCTCGCGGAAAATCTCGTCGAACCCGTCCTGCCGGTCCGTGGTATTGTCGAGTTCGAGCAGCCGCTTTTCCACGCGCGAGAGTGCGCGCCGGGCGTGGTCGATATAGTCTTCGGAAAGCGACAAGTGGGTGCCCCGATTCGAAGCGGCATATTCGACCCGGCCGCGGCCGCGGTCGAATTGCGCGGAAACTGGCGGTAGATATAGTGAGAATCCGCGCGAAATGGAAGCTGGACGGGCCCCTGATCCGACGGAAAAATCGCGCGACGGGCTCGAAATATTTCGAGAAGATTTGGGAGAATTGATGGCCGGAGAGATCGGCGCGAAGGTTTTGCTCGTGACCGGCGCATCGTCGGGAATCGGGCGCGAAATCGTCCAGCGGTTCAGCGCCGGCGGCTGGCGCGTCTTCGCCACGATCCGAACGTCCGAAGACGCCGATTCGCTGGCGCGCCTGACTGGCGTGACACCCCTGATCTGCGATCTTTCAGCGCCCGGCGCCGCGGACACACTCATGGACGAATTCGCCTCGATTTCGTCCCGACTCGATCTGCTCGTGAACAACGCGGGGTTCGGCGTGCGTGGGGCCATCGAGGACCAGACCGACGCGGCGATCCGGGCGATGTTCGAGGTCAACGTCTTCGCCCCGACGGCGCTGGCGCGGCGCGCGGCGATGTTTCTACGGAACGGCGGCGGCGGGACGATCGTGAACATCAGCAGCGTCACCGGCGAACTGGCGTCGCCGCTCTCCGGCACATACGCCGCAACCAAGCACGCCCTCGAGGCGATCACCGACGCGCTGCGCATGGAATTGGAACGCGATGGCATCCACGTCGTCTCGATTCAGCCGGGTCCCGTGGCAACGCGCTTCATGGAACGCTCGTATCGCGACAGCGCGCCGTGGTTCGCCGCCTCGACACGTTACACGACCGACTATGCCCATGCACGTCGCGGTTGGGACCGGACGCACGCAAGCGCCATCCGGCCCGAAGTGATTGCCGATCTCGTGTGGCGGATCGCGCACGCACGTCGACCCGCGCCGCGCTACCGGCGTCATTTCCTCGCCCGCATCGCGCCGCATCTCGTCTACTGGATGCCCCGGCGTTGGCTCGACCGGTTGCTTCAGCGCTCGACGCACCTTCTGCCGGGCCGACGCGAAAAGGGCTAACGCCCGTCATAGCGCCGGCGATTCGCGATGTGCATGATACGCGGCCCGTGTAGGTTGCGCGTCCCCTGAATCAGCCGGAAGGCGGAGATGAACGTCACCAAAGAATCGACCTCGCGAATCGAAGATCCCCCGAGCGCGGATCCCATCGATCCCGCGCGCCGGAGCCATCTGATCACCGCGCTGACGGGGAAGGGATCGGACTACGAACCGCGCACGCACCATCTTCTGGACGACGGAACGCCACGATTCGTGAACCGGCTCATCGAGGAGACGAGTCCCTACCTGCTCCAGCACGCGCACAACCCCGTGAACTGGTTCCCGTGGGGCGACGAGGCGTTTGAAACGGCGCGGCGACTCGGGCGGCCGGTGCTTCTGTCGATCGGATATTCCACGTGCCACTGGTGCCACGTCATGGAGGCCGAGTCGTTCGAGGACCTCGGCATCGCACGGTTCCTGAATCAGAACTACGTCGCCATCAAGGTGGACCGCGAGGAGCGCCCCGACGTGGACGCGATCTACATGAGCGCGGTGCAGATGCTCACGGGGCATGGCGGCTGGCCGATGACCGTATGGCTGACGGCGGACCGCGCGCCGTTCTACGGCGGCACCTACTATCCGGCGCGCGACGGCGACCGCGGCGCGCCGATGGGCTTCTTGTCGATGCTCATGCGCCTGCGGCAGGTCTTCGACCGCGAACCGCAACGCATCGCGAAATCGGCGAAGGAGATCACCGACGCGATCCGCGGCCAGTTCGCAGCGCGGGCCGAGTCGGACATTCCCGGCCCGTCGGCTTTGCGCGACGCGATCGAGGAATTCGCGGCGGACTACGATCCGCGAGAGGGCGGCATCGACGGCGCGCCGAAGTTTCCGAGCAGTCTGCCGATCCGGCTGCTGCTGCGTTATCACCGGCGCACCGGCGACCGACGCTGCCTCGACATGGCGTCGAATACGCTCACGAAGATGGCGGCGGGAGGAATCTACGACCACGTGGCCGGCGGATTTCACCGCTACTCGACCGACCATCACTGGCTCGTGCCGCATTTCGAAAAGATGCTCTATGACAACGCCCTGCTGGTGCGCGCCTATCTCGACGGCTTCCTCGTGACGGGCGACGCCGATTTCGCCCGCGTGGCGCGCGAGACGCTCGATTACGTCCTGCGCGAGATGACGAGCCCCGAGGGGATGTTTTATTCCGCGACCGACGCCGACAGCCTCGGGCCGGACGGCCACATGGACGAGGGCTATTACTTCACGTGGACGTCGAACGAAATCCGCGTGGCGCTAGGAGATGCCGACGCGGCGCTCGTGCTGGATCACTACAACGTGCGCGATCGTGGGAACTTCGAGGGGCGATCGATTCTGCATACGCCGATGCCCCTCGCGGTCGTGGCCGCGAGGCACCGTCTCGATGTCGAGGAGGCCCGGGGGCAGATCGACGGTGCGCGCGACATTCTGCGTCGGCGCCGCGAGGAACGCCCCAAGCCTCTTTGCGATACGAAGATTCAGACATCGTGGAACGCGCTCATGATTTCGGCTCTTGCGCACGGTGCGCGCGTCCTGGGCGATTCGCGTTACGCCGAAGCGGCCCGTCGAGCGGCGCACGAGCTGCTCGCATCCGTCCTCGTGGACGGGCGGCTACGTCACACCTTCAAGGACGGCGTGGCGCAGCACGCGGGGTATCTCGACGATTACGCATTCCTGATCGGCGCGTTGCTGGACATCTTTGAAATGGACTTCGATCCGAAGGACCTTGCGTCAGCCAAACGCTTGCAGGGCACGCTCGACGCGCACTTCGCCGACGGTTCGGGCGGCTACTTCATGACCGCCGACGATCACGAAGAACTGCTCGCGCGGCAGAAGCCCATGTACGACGGCGCGGAGCCGTGCGGAAACTCCGTGGCGGCCCTGAATTTGCTGCGGCTCGCCGCATACACGGGCGACGACGCATATCGCGTCCGCGCCGATGCGTGCCTGCGTGCATTCGGACAGGTGCTGACAAAACACCCTCGGGCGATGGCGGAGATGTTTTGCGCGCTCGACCTTTGCACCGATCGCGCGGCGGAGGTGGTGGTCGTTCGTGCCGAGGGGGACGGTGAGGACCCGCTGGTCGAGCGCTTGCGCCGGGTCTATCTGCCGAATGCGGCGATGATCGTGATGCGCGACGAGGCGCACCAGCGGGCCCTTGCCGGTGCCTCACCGCTCGCGGCGAACAAGGTCCGCATCGGCGGACGCTCGACGGCGTACGTTTGCGAGCGCGGGATGTGTCTCGCGCCGACGACGGACCCGGAGGGATTCGAGCAGCAACTTCGCGAGGCCAAGCCGTATCCGTCGTGAGATCGAGCGTGATTCGTTGTCAACGGCGGGGCCGAACAGCTTCGCGAAACGTATTTACGGAGGTGCGTGATGGGGATGCCGAAGGTGGCGGGCCGCCGGCCGGCGGTGACGGAACTCGACGCCGGATCGTACGCGTGGTGCGCGTGTGGGATGTCGGGGAATCAGCCGTTTTGCGACGGTTCGCATCGAGGATCGGGATTTCAGCCGATCCGCTTCAACATCGACGCGACGCAGACCAAGGCGCTGTGCATGTGCAAGCGCAGCGAGAGCGCGCCGTATTGCGACGGCACGCACGCCACGGTGGACGACGAGTAGTCCGCGTCAGTCCTTGACGTTGCCGAGCGTGTCCTTGCCGCGGATGTGGCGGCCGATGCGCCGGAAGCGCTCGTTTTCCTCGGGCGTGAGCGGTCCTTCGTCCAATGCGGCGAGGGCCTCGCGCATCTGCTCCGCGTTCGACGGCCCCGTCATGCAGACGTTGAAGTCGGCGTTCGAGAGCACGAAGCGGTAGCAATCACGACCGCGCAGCGGCACTTCGCCCGGCGGCATCTTCGAGGGATTCAGCAGGTCGCGCCACCGCGTGGCCGTGTACGCGACCGTGCCGGGGCGCGTTTCCGCCGGGATGCGCGGAAAGATGTCCTTCTCCGCGCCGGTGTGCGCCGCGTTATAGCGGATGTGAAAGACCGAAAAGACGTCGTCCTTCTCAAAATCCACGAAGGCGGGCCGGTGATGAGACGAAATCGCGACGTGGCGGCATAGGCCCCGGTCGCGCAGCGCCCGAGCGCCGTCCAGCACCTTGCGGCTCGGCATGCCGTTGAACCACCCGAGCAGCAACACGTCGGCGTAATCGAGACCGATCGCTTTGAGCCCGGCGGCGAAGGTCTTTTCGGTGATCGAAGGCCAGCGCGAATAGCTTTGCAGTACGACGGCGAGCTGGTCGCGTCGGCCCGATTTCACGATCTCACGGATCGCGCGCGTCATGCCCCCCGCACGCCGCGAACCGTGATACCAATAGTTGACGCCGCGCTCGAAGGCTTCGAGCAGCGCGTTGGTCGGCACGCCGTACCCGCCGGCCACGCCGAGCGGACTGACCGACAGCCCCGATCGCCCCAGAACCACCCTGTGCGCAAAACCCGCCATTTCCGCCTCCCGCCGATTCGAATGAGAGTTGTTGCCGCCGCCCCCGATATCTACCATATTCCCGCCCCGACGCGCATGGTTTGGGAGGTCACGTGAAATACAGCATCGAGGAACTCATCGCGCATTACGAGCAACTCGCGCCCGACGAGCGGGACCGGGTCCGTCTGGAGATCCTGCGGAAGTCGCGCGAAGACGACCGCCTGCGCCGCAAGATGATCGAACTCGAGGACCCCGGCCCCGCGACTCCGAAGCACGAATTCGATCCGCTGTCGGAAGATCTGGCCAAGTACGCGCGCGACCTGCGCGACATGCTCCTGGCGTATATCCCCAAGGATCGCTACCGGCACGGCGACGAGGATCGCCTGACGCTCGTTCGCAAGGAAACGCTCCACGCGATGGAGCCGCTCGAATGGGTCCTCAAGCAGTATTTCCGCTACGAAGTGTTCGGCATCGAGAACATGCCGAAGCACGGCCGGGCGATGATCATCTCGAACCACGGTCTGCTGCCGCTCGACGGATGGTTCCTCTTCTACGAGGTTCTGCGCCATACCGGCCGCTGGGCCCGCGGACTGACCGACTGGCGCATCTACCAGTTCCCCTACCTGCGGCAGTTCTTCATGGACATGGGCATGGTGGTCGGCAGCCACGAAAACGGCGACCGGTTGCTCCAAAACGAGGAACTCATCTTCATCATGCCGGGCGGCGCGAAGGAGGCGTGGAAGTCCTCGCGTTATCGCTATCGTTTGCTGTGGAAGGGACGCCTCGGTTTCATCCGCATGGCTCTGCGCAACCGCTGCCCCATCATTCCGTCGGCCAACGTCGGCACGGACGACACCTACCGCATCTTCTTCGACGGCTACACCACGGCGTACAAGCTCCTGGGCAGCAAGAAAGCCCTGTTGCCGATCAGTCTGCCCATCGGCCTTGGCCTCCTGCCGCTCCCGGCCAAGATGACGCAGTACGTGGGCGAGCCGGTCCGCCTGCCGTACCCGCCCGAGGCGGCCGACGATCCCACCGTCGTGGAGGAGTGCCAGGAGATGGTGAAGTCGGCGGTCAACGACCTGATCGACCGTGGCTTGCGCGAGCGCGACGAGCGCAAACTGTCGTTGCTCGGCGGCGGAAGACCGTAGCCCTCCTCCTCGTGACCGCGATGATTTTTTCGTCCGGCGTGACCGTCGTCATGGCGCGTTGCGGCGCTCTTAGGCAAGGTCGGGCGCGAAACACAACGAGGGATTTGACCGGGGAGGCACGACCGATGTTCCGATCGATCCGAATGCGAATCGTCCCGATCCTGCTGGCATTTTCGACGAGTCTGTTCGCGTCCGCGCCCGCGTTGGCCGAAAGCGCCGCGGTGGGCAAGCCCGCACCCGACTTCGAACTCACCGATACGACCGGAAAGACGCACAAACTCTCCGCGCTCAAGGGCAAGACGGTGGTTCTGGAATGGACGAATCCCGGCTGCCCCTTCGTGAAAAAGCATGTGAAGGGCGGCACGATGAACAAGATTATGGCGGCGAACAGCGACGTGGTGTTTCTCGCGATCAACTCGACGAACAAGGGCCACCAGGACTACCTGACGCCCGCCGACTATCAGAAGTGGGCGAAGGAAAACAACATCACGCACCCGCAGCTTTACGATGCCGATGGCAAGGTCGGCACGGCGTACGGCGCGAAGACGACCCCCCACATGTACATCGTGGACAAGGGCGGAATGGTCGTTTACGCGGGCGCGATGGACGACAAAGCGATGCCGATGGGAGATCCCGCGAACGCCGAGAATTACGTCGCGGCGGCGCTCAAGGCGCTGGCGGCGGGGCAATCGCCGAACCCCGCGCAGACCAAGCCCTACGGATGCAGCGTGAAGTACGAGTGAGGTCGAACTGGCATTCACGACGCGGCCGGGTTCGCCCGGCCGTTTCTATTTGAACGTCTCGTAACAGACCACGCGTGCAAGTTCGTGGCGCGGCGGACGAGGCGGCTCGGCCTTGGCCCGCGTGCCGATCGCGATCAGAAACGAGATCACCCACGGCGCCGTGACGCCGATCATGTGCGTGAGCGCGGGCTTGTCGAAACCGATGATCGGGCAGGTGGCGAGGCCGAAGGCTTCGGCCGCGAGGAGAACGTGTGCCGCCGCGAAGGTCGAGTTGCGGATCGCGTATTCACGCCGCGCGAGATCGTCGGGATAGAGCTCGTCCACCGCACGCAGCGCGCGCTCGCGCCGCTCCGGCGTCCATTGGCCCGATTCGACGCGCCGCGCGAAGGCCTCGGGCGCGACCTCGGCGGGGCGTTCGTGCGCGCACACCACGATGAGGGCGGACGAATCGGTGATCTGCGCCTGATCCTTGGCGATGGGCCGGATGCGCGCGCGCATCGACTCGTCCTCGATGACGAGGAGCTTCCACGGTTGCAGATTGAACGAGGACGGCGCGAGCACGGCCAGTCCGAACAGCTCGTCCAAAGTTCGCCGGTCGATTCGCAGACCAGGCACGAACGAGCGGCAGGAGCGCCGCGCGCGAATTGCTTCAAAAACATCCACGCAACACCTCCGCGAAGGTCGCGCGGAATGATCCGGTTCACGGGCATTGAGTCAAGTGAGGCATGCCCCTAGACTTTGCGAAATTTCGGAGCGTTTCCTTGCGCATCGTCCCCCGATCGACGCACGCCGCCTTCATCATGCCGACGCGAAACCGCCGCGCGCGCGTGTTGGAGACGATTTCGCGCATCGCCGATACGCCGGGGCCGGACGTCGAGATCGTCGTCGCCGATAACGCCTCGACCGACGGATCGGCGGATGAGATCGAGCGCTGCTTTCCGGACGTCCCCGTGCTGCGCATGCCGACCAACAGGGAATCGGCCGCGCGAAACGACGCGGTAGGCGCGGCGAAGTCGCCGGTTGTTGTGATGCTCGACGACGACTCGTACCCGGAGCCCGGCGCGCTGGAACTCATGATCGACGCGCTCGCGGACGGACGCACCGGCATTGCGGCGGCGTGGGTGAAACTGCCGGGCGACACGTGGGAAGAGGGCGGGGCACCGTGCGTTCACGTGGGCTGCGGCGCGGCGATACCGCGTGAACTCTTCCTGCGGCTCGGCGGTTACCCGGAAATCTACGGCACCTATGTCGAGGAATATGACCTCGCGTTTCGCGTGCTCGCCGCGGGTTACGACGTGCGTTTCGTGGATGGGTGTGTGGTGCGCCATGAGCCGCAGGCGAGGTCGAGTTTCGATTTCATGGTCGAGCGACTGACCGCGAACAACGTCTATTTGGGCTGGCGTTTCTTTCCGGAGAACGACGCACATGCGTTCGAGGAATGGAACGTCTATCGTTACGGTGTTTTCGCGCGCGAGCGCGGCGCGCACGACGGCTACGCCCGCGCGATCGCGGCACTGGAGGAGAAACGACGCGCGGGAAAGCGCGATCGTTTCGAACTATCGAACGACGTGCTCGACCGAGTGATGCCACGGCGCATCGCGGCCCGGGCATTCGAGCGCATGTCGGTGACGCGCCCGATTTCCTTTTTGCGCGCGGGCAAGGAGATCGACGCTCTGATCGCGGGCGCGCTCGACGTCGGACTGTCGATCGAGGCGATCTATGACGCCGGTCTTCTTGCCTCGGAGAGCCAGGTGTCGGCGATTCCGATCCGTCCTCTGTCAGGCGCGGGGACGCAATCGGGATCACTCGTCATCGGCGGCCTCTCGCCGGGATTCATCGCCAATACGCGGGCGTTGGCGCGCGAGCGCGGCCTCGGAGACGTTCTGGACCTGTGCGGGAGCGGCGCATGAGAAACGCCCTCATCATCACGGACGTGACCGCACCCGGCGGCGTGGATACGTATGTTGCCGATCTGTGCGTCGCGGCGCGCGAGCGCGGGTGGTCGCCGTGGCTGTTCATGGATGATGGTGAAGGATCGGACGCACTGGCGAAACGCATCGAGGTTCTCGGCATTCCGCTGATGCGGCGCGGGCTCTATCATCGGGCGCATGACGAGTCCGCGCGTCGTGAATCGACGCGTGAGGCGCTCGCATGGGCGACGCCGCAGGTCGCGCATGCGGCGTGCGGCGCGCCGTGGACGACCGTGGTCCCGCGCGAGGTTGTGCTCGACGCGAATCTCCCGCTTGTGTTCGTCGAACAATACGTGGCCGAGGGATTCACGTTCGAACGTGAATTGCACGCGCGTATCCGCGCGCTCTACCGCCGCGCCGACGCCGTCATCGCCGTGAGCGAACACAACGCGGCGCTTCTGCGCGGTTACGGTTTCGACGCGACGGATCGCCTTCACGTGATCCCCAACAGCGTGTCGCCATTCGGCGGCGCGCCCATGACGCGCGGCGAGGCGATCATGCGATTCGGATTGCCGGAGAAGGAGCTTCATGCCGTGTGCGTTGCGCGTCTGCATCGGCAAAAGGGCATCGACGTGCTGATCGAAGCCCTCGCGAGGGTCGATCCTTCAGTACGCGCGAGACTTCACGTGACTGTGCTGGGCGACGGACCCGACCGCGACGCGCTCGTGGAGTTGGCGGCCGCGCGCGGCGTGGCGGATACCATTTCGTTCGCCGGTTGGTGTGACGATCCCCGAGCGGTGACGGGCGCGTTCGACCTGTTCGTGCTGCCCAGCCGTTCGGAGGGGCAGCCGTTCGCGCTGCTCGAGGCGATGTCGGACGGCGTGCCTGTGATCGCGTGCGCCGCGGGTGGCATCCCCGAAGCGCTGGATGAAGGGCGCGTAGGGACGCTCGTGCCCGTTGAGGACGTCACCGCGCTGGCGCGGATGATCGCCGCGTTCATCGCCGATCCCGGTCCCGCACGAGAACGCGCGCGGCTCGCCCAAGTCCACGTGCGCGAACGCTATAACGCGCGGATCAATCTGGGTCGGACAATCGATTTGTGGGATGCGGGGCGCTAACGGTCGCCGTACCAGCGGTCGTAGAACTCGCGATACTCGCCGGAGACGATCCGCCGCCACCACGCCTCGTTGGCGAGATACCAGTCGATCGTCTCGACAATCCCGCGTTCGAACGTATATCGCGGCGTCCAGCCGAGCTCGCGCTCGATCTTCGACGCGTCCATCGCGTAGCGCCGGTCGTGGCCGGGGCGGTCCTTGACGTGCGTGATGAGGGTGGCCGACGCGCCCCGCGGACGGCCGAGCCGGCCATCGACGGTCTCGATGATGATCTTCACGATGTCGATGTTCGCCCACTCGTTGTTGCCGCCGATGTTATAGACCTCTCCGGCGCGCCCGCGCGTCATGGCGGCCTCGATGGCGCGGCAGTGATCGGAGACGTGCAGCCAATCGCGGATCTGCATGCCGTCGCCGTACACGGGCAGCGGCTTGCCCTCGATGCAGTTCGCGATCATCAGCGGGATGAGTTTTTCGGGAAACTGATACGGGCCGTAATTATTGGAGCAGCGCGTGATGACAGTGTCGAGCCCGAAGGTGTGGTGGTACGCGTGGACGAGATGATCGGCCGACGCCTTCGACGCCGAGTAGGGGCTGCTGGGCACGAGCGGCAGATCCTCGGTGAACTTGCCCGTCGCGCCGAGCGACCCGTACACCTCGTCGGTGCTGACTTGCACGTAGCGCATAACGCCGTGCGCCTTCGCGGCTTCGAGCACCTTCAGCGTGCCCATCACGTTGACGTCCACGAAGACCGCGGGACCGAGGATCGAGCGATCCACGTGGCTCTCTGCCGCGAAGTGGACGACGTGCGTGAAGCGCTCTCGCGCAAACAGGTCCGCGAGCGCCGCGTCGTCGCGGATGTCGGCCTTCACGAACGCGTAGTGCTCGCCGGGCTCAATCCCCGCGAGGTTCTCCAGATTGCCCGCGTAGGTGAGGGCGTCGAGCGCCACGAGGCGCGCGTCGCGGTGCGTCTCTCGCATCTGGCGGACGAAGTTCGATCCGATGAATCCGGCGGCGCCGGTGACGAGGACGTTCATCGTGGGCACGTCGGTCTCCGTCTCAGCCGTCTTTGCGCGACCAATCGTAGGGAATGTTGTTGTCGTGCGGATGAACTCGGTACTCGTCGGGGTCGTCGTAGCGATAAGGCATCGTCGGGATATTGATGACGATGGCCTCGGTCTCGCCGATCGACTTGAACCCGTGCATCACGCCGAGGGGGATCTTCACGAGGATCGGGTTGTGCTGCCCCATGAAAAACTCGTTGACCAGATTTGCGGTCGGGGACACCGGCCCCTCGTGGCCGTAGCCGAGCGCGGCGTCGCGCCCGTCCCAGAGCACGAGCTTCATCATGCCGGCCACCACGGCGAAGTGGTCCGTCTGCAACCGGTGGTAGTGCCAGCCCTTTACGACGCCGGGGTAGGCCGCCGTCATGTAGACCTGCCCGAATTTCTCGTACACCGCGTCGTCGCAGCGCAGGATCTCCATCAGCCGTCCGCGCTCGTCGGGAATCACGCGCAGCGGCTTGACCACCACGCCGTCGATCAGTTTCTGCGCCACGTCCCGCTCCCTTACTCGGATTTTTCGAAGAGGTCGTCGAACGATTTCGACCACGCCAGTTCGGTGGCGTGCCGCCAGGATTCCAGCGTGCCCGCGTCGGTCCAGTACCCACCCAGGCGCACCGCCTTCATCTTGCCGATGCGCACGTAGTGGTTGTTGACGTCGGTGATCTCCAGTTCGCCGCGCTGCGACGGCTTCAGGTGCGGAATCACCTCGAAGACCGTGTGATCGTAGATGTAGAGCCCCGTCACCGCGAGGTTCGACTTCGGCGCGGAAGGCTTTTCCGCGATCGATAGCACGCGCCCCGTCTCGTCGAGCTCGGCGACGCCGAAGCGCTCCGGGTCGGGCACTTCCTTGAGGAAGATCATCGCGCCCGTCTCGCCCTGCGCGAGGTAGCCGTGGACGTGCGTAGCGACCGAATCCTCGAAGATGTTGTCGCCCAGATGCACGGCGACGGACTGTCCCGCGGCGAAATCGCGCGCGAGCCCCAGCGCTTCGGCGATGCCGCCGGCGCGGTCCTGCACCTTGAAGGTGAAGTTCACGCCGAACTGCCGCCCCGAGCCGAGCTGCTGCACCATGTGGCCCATGTGGTCGCGGCCCGTGACGACGAGAATGTCGCGCAGGCCCGCCCGTTTGAACTGGGCGATCGCGTGATAAATCATCGGCACGCGGCCCACGGGCAACAGGTGTTTGTTGGTGATGTCGGTCAGCGGACGCATGCGCGTCGCCGTTCCGCCCGCAAGAATCACCCCACGCATCGGTCACTCCCTCGGTCTTCTGACGCGATCATCGGCGTTCTAACACAGACGTCCGGCCCTGTCAGTCCAGAACCTCGGACGCCCAGTCGAGCGCCATCCGGCCGATCGCGGGCGACGCGGTCAGCCCCGGCGATTCGATGCCGATCATGTGCAGGATGCGCGGATCGTCCGACTGCGCCGCGATGTGAAAGTCGGGCGCGGGCTCGCCAGGACCGTGACGTTTGGGACGAATCCCCGACGGGCCCATACGCAGGTCGCCGCGTTCGATGGCCGGACACAGCCGGTGCGCTTCCGCAAAAAAGTCGTCCGGCGAACGGCGATTCGCTTCGTAGTCGGTCTTATCCTCAATGAAACGTGCGTCGGGCCCGAGCCAGAGTTCTCCGTCGACGGTTCGCGTCAGGTGGACGCCCAACCCCAGATGTCCGGGAACGGGATATACGAGGTTGGAAACGACATGCGCCTTTTTGGGAATGACCACGGCGTATTCGCCCCGGCACGGATGAATGCGATGACCGGCCTCGCCGCACATGGCCGCGACCTCGTCGGCGTAGAGCCCCGCCGCATTGACGACGACGCGGGCACGCACTCGGCCCCGCGTGGCCGTGGCGATCTCGATGCCCGCCGCGTCGCGCTCGACGCCGGTCACCTCCGCGTTCGCGAGCACGACGCCGCCCGCCGCGAGCAAGCGGGCTTCCAGGGCGCGCAGATACGCGCCGACGTTGAACACGCCCGTGCCCGGAGAATACAGCGCGGGCCGCGCGACGACGTGCGGCTCCAGCGCGCGGACCTGGGCCGGGTCGAGCAGGCGACGATCCGTCACGCCGTTTTGCAGGGCGTTTTCGCGTAGGCGCTCCAGCGTGGCGATTTCGGTGCCGTCCTGCGCCACGATCAGCTTGCCGCCGATGCGGTGGGGGATTTCCCACTCGCGCAGGCGTGCGATCAGGCGGCGGCGGCCCTGCACGCACAGCCGCGCCTTCAGCGAGCCGTTGGGGTAGTAGATGCCCGCGTGGATGACGCCGCTGTTGTGCGTCGAGGTTTCTTCGCCGAGCCGCGCGTGGCGCTCGAATAAAACCACCGACCGGCCACGCTGCGCGAGATCGTACGCGCACGACAGCCCGACCACGCCGCCGCCGATCACCGCCACATCGATTTCGGGTTCGCGCATGCGTCGTCCATCGGTTGTTTCCGCTCGTACTTTGCGCGCGCGGTGCGCGGGGGTCAACGAACTCAACTCTGTCGGCGGGCGGCGAAATGGGCTAAGACACGCGGGATGAATGCGCCGATGCCCCCGACGTGCGTTTTGAGCCTGGATGTCGAGGAGTGGTATCAGGTCGAGAACCTGCGCCCGCTCTATCCTCCTTCGACATGGGCGACGCAGGAGTCACGCTGCGATCGCTCGACGCGGCTGTATTTGGACATTCTGCGCGAAGGCGGCGTCGCGGGCGGAACGCTTTTTGTTCTGGGAGAGGTGGCCCGCCGACTGCCCGCGATGGTGCGGGAATTTTCCGACGCGGGTTTCGAAGTCGCCTCGCACGGCATGGATCACCGCTCGAACTTCGAGCTGACGCCCGACGAGATCGACGCGAACCTGCGCGACAGCAAGGCGCTGCTCGAAGACCTCGCGGGGCGCGAGGTGACGGGCTATCGCGCGCCGAGCTTCACGATCAGCCAGGCCATTCTGGAGCGCGTCGCGGAGGCGGGTTACCGCTACGATTCGAGCCTGAACGAGTTTTCGATGCACGACCGCTACGGGCGGCTCGACACCGAGCGCATGACGCGTCCCGCGCCCGGTGCGTATCGCGACGGTTCGACGGGGCTGCTGGAGTTTCCCGTGGCGACGCGGCGGGTCCTCGGGGGCACGGTCGCGTGGGGCGGGGGAGGGTACTTTCGGCTCTACCCGCCCGGCGTGTTCCTTTCGGGCGCGCGTCGCATCCTCGCCGATACGGGGCTTTTCGTTTTCTACCTGCACCCGTGGGAACTCGATCCCGAACAACCCCGCGTGCGCGGCCTCGGCGCGTGGCGCGCGTTTCGTCACTACAACAACCTGACGAAAACCGCCGGCCGCCTGCGCGATTTCATCGCGGCGCTCAAGGCCGACGGTGTGCGTTTCGCATCGATGCGCGAGCTGTGCGGGGAGCTTTCGCCGACCCACGCATGAATTTGGAGATGTCGTGATGCGTCGAGTGCCGATTCTTGTTTTCTCGTTGATTGGCTTTCTGAGTCTGGCCGCCTGCACCACCAAATACGTGCGCGACGACGCCGCGGCCGACGCCGCCCGGCGCATCGATCCCGAGTCGGTCTTCGGCTACGAGCGGGCGGACATCCACGCCGCCGTCGCGTTGATGGAAACCGCGCCCACACGCGAGCTGCGCCGGGTGAGTTTTCCCGGCTACGTGCGCGAGCCGAATATCGACGA
The DNA here is from genome assembly GCA_020845895.1 of Deltaproteobacteria bacterium. Classification (NCBI taxonomy): domain Bacteria; kingdom Pseudomonadati; phylum Myxococcota; class Myxococcia; species Deltaproteobacteria bacterium. The sequence continues at coordinate 36,228 of JADLEX010000128.1, forward strand.
CACCGTGGTGCTGTGGTGGTACAAGCCGCCCGCGCCCCGGGGCACGATCATCCTGTTGCCGATTCTGGGCGGCGAATACGACGTGGAGAAGCTCTTCGCCGAATACTACGCGAAGCGCGGATTTCTCGTGCTGCGTTTCGAGCGCAAGAGTCGCGTGCTTAATCCCGAACTCGGTTTCGAACACACGCGCGCGGTGCTGCGCGCGACGGTCATCGACGTGCGTCGCGGCATCGACTGGTGGCTCGCGCAGCCCGAAGCCGACGACCAGCGGCTTGGCGTGTGCGGCATCTCGATGGGGGGCTTCCAGTCGAGCCTGCTCATGGCCGTCGAGCACCGCATCCGCGCCGGTGTCTTTTTGCTCAACGGCGGCGACTTCGCCGGGCTGATTCTGGAGAGCGAAGAGGGCGAGGTCGTCGACTTCCGCAACGCCGTCGCGCGCCGCAACGGCTGGACCGGCGACGAGCTCGTGAGCCGCGCCCGGGCGATCCTTCACGACGTCGAGCCGCTCACCTACGCGCCGAACATCGACCCGCACCGCGTGCTGACGATGAATCCGCTCTTCGACCGCGTCGTGCCGTACAGCCACGCCACCGCGTGGTGGAACGCGGCGCACCGCCCCACGCGCATCACCGTACCGACGGGGCACTACTCGGCGATCCTCGTCGCCCCGCGCCTCATGCGGCAAAGCGCGGCGTTTTTCGCGGAAAGGTTCGAGTAGGGACGCGCTCTACGCCCGCGCCTTCTGATCCAGGTACTTCTCGACGCCGCGATTGAGCTCGTCGAAGTTGGGTTTCGTCAGACGCACCGCGAAGGCCTGAATCGTGGGGACGATCGATTTGAGCAGGATCTTGGGGACGATTTTGATCTTGTCCATGTCGGTGTGAATCGTCCCGAACAGGCGGATGCGCGTGCGGGGTCCCTCGGCGACGAACGAGTTGCGCCCCGTGACGCGCACGGCATCGGAGAGCTCGGGCATCGTCAGGACGTAATCGACGTAGTGGTCGGGGTCGCGCCACGTGGCGGTATCGACCCACGAAAACAGATCCTTCGAGACGAGCTTCGCCGCCGGGCCGGGGAGCTTGGCCTTGGCGTGCCACCACAGCACGGTGTTCACGCCGCCGTCGAATTCCTCCCGCTTCTCCACGTCGATGCGTTCGATGTTCGGCAGCAGGTGGATCAGGTTCGGCACCTCGTTGCGATAGATCGGCCACGTGACGTCGAGCGGGAAACGCACGGTGTCGGTGAACTCGTAGTCGTGAACCACTTCGGCCATGAAAAGCTCCTATCCGCGCTTCTTCTTTCGGAGTTCGAGCGCGGTCTTGAGTCCCTTTTCGCGGATCGTTTTGATCGCGAGCCGGGCGGGGGTCATGACGTGAAAGCGTTTCGCGTACCGGCGCAGGCGATCTTCGTCGATCTCGATGCCGAGGCCCG
>JADLEX010000129.1 GCA_020845895.1 Deltaproteobacteria bacterium
GAAAGCAGTAGCAAATGGGGTGAAAAAACAAATTCCATTTCGCATCTCGCGACAAATATGATCCCGTCAATGAAGGATATAGAAAAGGTAATCTTATACCCCTATTCAGCCGATTGGATGAAATTAGATATTGGCGTAATAAATCGCGATATGGTCAATCCAGATATCAACCAGTTTGAGTCAACAGGCCTACCGCATACAATGAATATGATCGCCGTTGGAGAAGAAAAGTCGTATCATCGCTTGACATGTAACATGTATTTGCTCAGAGCGCTGGCTCACTATTGGCGGTCCAGCGACCAGTATGGGTATTTGGAACAGATGATGAGAATAGCTGAGCACCTTAGTCGCCGCAGAGATTTGCGCGGCGCTGCGAAATGGTTACTGCTAATGTTGCGAACAATGAAACTGCACATTTGGAGATCTCCCGACTCAAAAATAACCGTGTCGCCAGATTTCCAAAGTTCAGTAAGAGCAAAAATATACGAATACCTGGGTGATATATATGTTGCCACGAGCGGCACAATATTATTCAGCGAGGATGAGCTATCTGCTAAAGAATCTGCAAATCAGGAAAAAGACATCTGGACTAAAATATTACCTCTTATGCGGATTTCGAAAATATCGAGCGGGGCGACCGGAGGCGCCAATACAGAAAATGCAAATGACGAAAGCGTCACCTATGATACGATCGATGACAGAGAGGATGAGTTTTTCTACACTCTCTCGGGAGCATACTATTTGCGAAATCATCAATCTCTGAGGGCGTGCGATGTCTTTCTAAAGAAAATCTCGGTGCGGCAGAGAAGAATGTTTAAGACACTTTTTCGTCTAAAACAAAATAACATAAAGCAACAAGATGGAGAAAAGGTCCGCATGCGACTAGAGGCGGTGCGCTCATGGTGCAATATTTGGAATGGCGTTGAAAAGGCGATTCATATTCTTGTTTTCTCGGACGAAGATGATGGACTTCATTCTTCACCAGCCGTTAATATTCGAGACAGAAGACGATATGGGGCGCTTCTGACTAAAATAGGTACGACTGTTCTCGCCGCTGCGAATTTTGCGGATCAATTTCGTTGGGATCAAAAGATTACCGACGCCGAAAAGGAACAATTCATTCAAACGCGCATCAAGCCCTTTGAAGGAGACCATAACAGCGATCCGGGCAATAAAGTCAAAATCGATCAATTGAAAATTGCAATAAAAGGAAATTTGGACGTTAACAAGAGCTTTAGGCAGATTGACAGAGTATTTTCGCTTATCATGGATAACGAGTATTTGAGACATCGATCTCAACGCAGTGAAGGCGCGCTGCTGAATTATGAAAGAACTAATCCTTTGATTTTCGAGTTAGGGGTAAATAGCTCTCTTAGGCGAAATTCACTGTCCGTGTGGCGGAAACTCCGAAAGATGGCATCAAAGCATGAGAACTTAGAAGCGAAGGACAACGACAATCCGCTTGTAGAAATGTTAAAGAGAAGTCGTGTAAACGGAAGCGAGTTTCTTCTGGGGCTTTTAGCGGAAGCGGTGGAATCAGCAAAAATAAAAGAAATCAAGTCGAAGAAGAATCGAGTCGAATTCGAAGAAGACTTTAGGGGTATAAGTCGTACAGTTCATTATTTGCGAGTTGCCGAAATATCGTTACTTGGGGCATTTTTGTCGATGAATGATAACATGAATGATTTGGAAGCTGCGACAGCAGCAAGGTCGTTTGGTTGTTTGTATCTTAGGTCTATCGAGCTCGTCTTGGAAACTCGCAAAATGGTATATGAGTATTTGAATGTCGACGACGCATTACGGTTAGACATAGCGCTGGCTTTGACGTACGAGATGTTTCATGTTGCGGCGAAGAGGTACATTTACCATGCGATTAGCATATTCAAAAATGAAAAGAGAGCAGAAAGAAGAATTCATCAGGAATTCGGACAAGTTTATGCTGCTTTGGGAGATTTGCTCGTCATTCGGGCGGAAGCTGTTGAAGCGGGGAAGTGGAAATGTTCAAATCCTGGGGAAGGAGGTTATTGTAATGTCGGTTTACCTGATAGAGAAACTAGAATTATCGGACTAACTTATCGTTGGCCGGCGCTTGCGAACCTTCCAGGCGTGGCGAATGCTTTAGAAAGCGAGTCTGAAATTCGTCTCCAAGCTGAGTCCGCATATCGGAACGTGCTTGAGCAATTTTTGAGCGAAACGGAAAATTATATAAAGCGTTACCGGTTTCCGAACGAATTGTTTTATTTACATCGCGATATTATGGATCGCGAGACGCACTACGAGATTTGTGTGAATGTGGCAAATCGACACTGGGACTACAGTTCGCAAAACAAGAAACGACTTGACGGAAGTAAAGCCGCTGAGCATCTGCGCGACAACGAATATCGGATAATTATGGCGCTTCAGGAACCGAATGCCGACGGGTTGGATCGGCAGATATGGCTGACCGGGATTGAGAGGGTGTTGAAATATGTTAACGTGGTTCGCGTGGGTGCAAGCTACCTTCTGATCGATAGAAATGCGAAAGGGAAAATGCAAATAAAGTTGAAAAGGGAGTCGATTGAAGAGCAGTCTGATCGAGCTGATGACAATTTGGCCGAATTGAAAAGATTCTTTCGGTCCTATGACGATGGTCTGCCTGGAGTGTATTTGGACGGGTCTGAAAGCGGCGCGAGTAACGGAGAGCGAGAAATCGAAAAAGATGGAACTCAAAACGTAGTGGATGAGAAACAACATAGTTACTTCGAGTAGTTGTGGCTCTAAAAAGCGCTCGTCTCGGCACTTTTCAGGCCGCGATCACCGTGCCTTATTTCCCCGCAGCGCCTTTTACGCAACAGTGTGCCGGTTGATCGCCCCCCTCACCTCCCCTCACGCCTCCGCGGCCCGCCCCGACTTCCCGCGCCACTTCGCGCTCCAGCGCGTCGCGATCACGACGCTGCGCCACAGCCACAGGCCGTCGAGCGCGAGGCCGATCGGCACGCCGAAGAACCACTTAGGGTCCATCGAGGCCATCATGTAGATGTTGCCGAACAGGAACGGAAAACCCTTGTCGAGGACGAGGGCGATCTGCGCGAGGCCGATGAGCGCGGCGCAGACGATCCACGCGGTGCGGGCATCGCCCGCCGTGCCGCGAAGCGCGAGCACGGCGGACGCGACGAGCGGCGGCGCGATTAGGATGGCCGCGAGTTGAAGCAGGCTGGGGAGCAGGTAGCGAAACAGCATGTCAGGCCGGAAAGAGGTCGTCGGTCTCGACCTCCTCCATTTCGCATTTGGCGAGATGCTCGAAGACGGTGACGAAGCGCCAGTACACGTCGTAGACCGACGTGTGCCCATCGAGCAGATCGTGCAGCGACGTGATCGGCTGGTTGATGTTTCCGCACGGGACGATGTGGGCGAAGGGCTTGAGATCGTTGCGCACGTTGAGCGCGAAGCCGTGCGTGGTCACGTTGTCCTGCGCGTTGAGGCCGATGAACCCGATCTTCGCGTTGTTGACGTAGATGCCCGGCTCGTCCGCGGAGTAGTGCGCCGAGAGGTCGTAGGTTCCGAGCACCTCGACAATCGTTTTCGCGACGAGTTCCACGAACAGCTTCGGACGCAGTTTGTTCCGCTTGAGATCGAAGATGAGATAGCCGACGAGCTGGCCGGGGTTGTGCAGCGTCGTCTTGCCGCCGCGATCCGCCTTCACGAGATCGAATCCCGCGCGCTCGATGTGCTCCGCCGCCGAAATCAGCCCGCTGCCGTCGGGTTCGTTTTTGCCCTGCGTGATGACATTGGGGTGTTCGAGAAAGAGCAGGTACTCGGACTCGCGCCCGCCGACGATATCGGCCTTCAGGCTCGCCATCAGGTCGTAGGCCTGCGCGTAGGGCGTCACTCCGAGCCAGCTCCATTTGACTTTCAATTCCGCTCCCCGAGCGCGCGGTATCGCCCGCGCGAGTCGTTCCACCGGATCCGCAACAGATCGAGGAACATGCGCGAGGAATCCCAGAGCGGGTTGACGCGGCTCTTGGCCGAGTTTTGCCAGACGATGGGAACCTCGCGGATCTGATATCCGAGTTTGCGCGCGATGAAAAGCAACTCGACGTCGAACGCGAAGCCCGCGAGGCGCTGGAGCGCGCAGATGCGCCGCGCGGCCTCGCGCCGGAACGCCTTGAAGCCGCACTGCGTGTCGATCACGCCGCGCATCACGAACGCCTGCACGAAGACGTTGAACACGCGACCCATGTTTTCGCGATACCACGGTTGACGCACGCGGATGTCGGAGTCGGGCAGGGCGCGGCTGCCGATCACGATGTCGGCGCCGGCATCGAAGTGGGGCCGGAACTTTTCGATCTCCTCGATGGGCGTCGAGGAATCGGCGTCGAAGAACAGGACGATCTCGCCGCGCGCGAGTTCGATCCCGCGTCGCACCGCGTCGCCCTTGCCCCGGTTTTGCTCGTCATGCTCGACGCGCAGCAGCGGCCAGTCGATTCCCTTCGCTCGCGCCACCGACGACGTGTCGTCGCGGCTGCCGTCGTCGATGACCAAGACCTCGATCGCGTCGTTCGATCGCGCGGCGTAGGCGCGGATCGCGTCGAGCGTCGCGGGTAGGCGCTCGGCCTCGTTGTAGGCCGGGATCACGACCGAAAGGCGAATGGGCTGGTCTGATTCCGAGGTCAAGCCGTCTTCTGTCCACATCCCGGGCAAAACTTCGCGCCGGCGGGAATCGCCGCTCCGCACTGCGTGCAAAATGCGGACTTCGGAATTTTCGCGCCGCACTGCGCGCAGAAATTCGCGCCCGCGGGGCTGGGCGCCTGGCACGCGGGGCACGCGACCGTCGGCCCGGAAGCCGGCGCTGCCTGCGCGGGTGCAGCCACCGGCGGATTTATCGCGCCGCTCAATGACTTCGCCATCTCGACGCCCAGCGCGAGCGCGACGCCCGCGCCCGCCAGTCCGCCGCCTCCCGGGTTCGACGCGGCGGCGCCGAGAGCTTCGGCGGCCTTGTACTGCGTGTAGCGGTTCATGTCGCCCAGCGCCGCCATGCCCGCGCGCTCGTCGATCTTCTTCTGAACTTCCTCGGGCGGCGTGACCGCGTTGATGTAGAAGTCCACCAGTTCCAGGCCGAGCTTCTCGAAATCGACCTTCGTGCGCACCTTCGCGGCGGCCGAGATTTCGTCATAGAGCGAGGCGAGGTCGAAGATCGACTTCATGTTCTCGCCGAGCACGTCGGCGAGCCGGGCGATGATCGCGTCCTTCAGAAACTCGACGATGTCCGCGGTGGTGAATCGCGAGCGCTGCGCGACGACGGTGTTCACGAACAGGCCGGGGTCGGCGACGCGCAGGCTCGACGAGCCGAACGCCCGCACGCGCACGAGCCCGAGTTCGGCGTCGCGCATGGGCACCGGCGAACGCGTGCCCCATTTCACGTCGGTGACGAGCCGGGTGGAAATGAAAACGACCTCGGTGTGAAACGGCGTCGCGCCCCCGAACACCTTGCCCAGGAGCCGCCCGACGAGGGGAAGGTTCAGCGTCGACAGGGTGTGTCGGCCGGGCCCGAAGAGGTCGAGCGCCTGGCCGTCGCGCATGAATACCGCGGCCTGCGCCTCGCGCACCACGAGCTGCGCGCCGAGGCGGATGCCGGTCGCTTGCGGGGGAACGAAGCGGAAGACCAGATCGTCCGCGGACTGCGTCGCCCATTCGATGAGGTCGAGAATTGCCATGGTGTCGATCCAGCTTCGTCGTCAGGTCAGGGTGGTCCAGAGCCGTTTGCGAGCGGCGACGAGCCGGTCGAGCACGGCGACGTTGTCGCGCAGGGCGGCCACGCGCGCCGCGGCGTCCTGCTCGCCCGAGTCGGGCGGCGCGGTCGCCTTTTCGATCTGCTCCAACAACTCGCGGTCGTGCGCGATGATCGCCTCGAGTTTTTCGCGCGTCACGCCGCTCGTGGCGACATGACCGCCCATTCCCGCGGTCGCGGCGCGCAACGAGCCCGCCAACGCATCGAGCTTGCCGCCCAGCGCGTCGAGGTCGTCGAGCCACGAGAGTCCGCCGAAATTGAGCAGATCCGCCTTCACGCCGTCGATGTGGCGACGCAGTTCGACGATCCGATCAGCCGCCGCCTCGCGAATCAGGCGGTCCTGATCGCGAAGCCCCTGCCGACCGCGATATTCGGCGAGCCCGGGGATCTTCGCCGCGAGCCACTCGAATTTGTCCCGCACGGCCTGCGAGACGTCTTCATCCCAGTCAGGTGTCATTGCACAGCCTGCTTGTCATCACGCCACCCGCTCCATCGATTCCGAATATTCAAATCGCCACGTCGCATAACACGAATCGCCGCGCCGCTCAAACACGACAGGTTCTGCCACCTAACGGGCGGCGTCCTCGGGGCCGACATGCAACTCGAAGCGCGAAGGCGCGTCGCCCAGCGCCGGCCAGACGAAGTCGATGGCGAGGTGAACGCGCGCGGGGGATGCCGATCCGCCCTCCGCGACGTGAACCGAAACCGTGCGAATGCCGCCGACGACCTCGGCGGGCAAATGCATCGTCGGCGCGTTCATCATGCTCGGTTTCGCGCCTTCGCCGGCGGACGCGTCGGCTCCATCGCCCGACCACGACGCGTCGGGACCATCGGCGGTTTTCGTCAGAATGACGTCGCGGACCTTCCCGTCCGGCGTCGCGAGACGCACGGCGAAATCCGTCGCGCGGCGGGAGCGGCGTTCGAGCGCCCAGACGTAAAGGGCGTGGCCGTCGGCGGCGAGCTCGGCCGCGCGCGCGTCGTCGACGCTTCCATTCGGAGACGTCGTCCCCACCGGTGACGATACGCCGGGGGTTGCGGCGAAGGGCCGCGCATCGCCGTCGCCGCGGTACGCCTTCGCGCCGCGCGCGAGCACGCGAATGCCTCCGGCGGGTTGGACGGCGTAACGCGTCGCGCTCACGAGCCGATAAACGTCGCGTCGCCCCGCGATCGACGCTTCGGCGCGGATCTCGACGTCGCACGTGAAGGCATCGCCGGTCGGTTGGGCGAGATGCGACGTCGGTTGTTCGGTGCGCGCGCAGGCGCACAGCCCGGCGAGGAGGACGACGACGAAACACCAACGGCGAATCCAACGCATGACCGGTCGTTTAGCGCATTTCGCATTCGCGTGCGAGAGCCCGCGCACCGACTCGCTCGACAAGTCGAAGCGCCGCGGGTATGAAACTTCTTTCCCGACGCGCGGAGATCGCTTTGAGCCCGGCCGACGACTTCGAGCCCGTGCATGCCACCGCCCCCGCGGCGTTTGCCGCGCGCGTGCGCGAATTCGGCGATCGCGTGGCGCTGCGGCGCAAGGAATTCGGCCTGTGGCGGGAATTCACCTGGCGCGACTACGACCGCCAGGTGCGCGCGTGCTTCCACGGTCTCGCCGCGCTGGGCGCGCGCGAACGCGAGTGCGTGGCGCTGATTGCCGAAAACCGGCCCGAATGGCTGTTCATCGACCTAGCCGTGCTGCACCTTCGCGGCATCACCGCGGCGATCTACGTGACGAGCGCCGCGGATCAGGTCGAGTACATCGTCGATCACTGCGAAGCGCGATTCTTCTTCGTCGAAAACGAGGAACAGCTCGACAAGTGGTATGAGTTCCGCGCCCGCGCGCCGCGCGTCGAAAAGGTCATTGTGCTCGACCGCGAAGGGCTGCGGCACGTCACCGACTCGCAGGTGATGTTCTTTGACGACTTCCTCGAACTCGGCCGCGCGCACGAGGCGCAACATCCCGAGCTGTTCGGCCGTGCGTCGGAGAGTGTGGAGCCCGGCGACACGGCGATCATCGTCTACACGTCCGGCACGACCGGGCCGCCCAAGGGCGCGATGCTCACGCACCACAATCTCATGTGGACGTGCGCGTCGCTCGGTCGCGCGAACCCCATCCATGCGGGCGACGAGGTGCTCTCGTTCCTGCCGCTGTGCCACATCGCCGAACGCGTGATGAGCACATTCAATCAGCTTTCGTTCGGGTACACGGTGAACTTTGCCGAGCGGCTCGACACGGTGCCGCAGAACCTGCGCGAGATCTCGCCGACGGTGTTTTTCGCGGTGCCCCGCATCTGGGAAAAGTTCCACTCGCGGGTGAAGATCGGCATGCGCGAGGCCGCGTGGTTCAATCGCATCGCCTACGGGATCGCCCTGCGCGCGGGACGGCGGCACGCCGAAGCCGTCCTGAAAAACGGTGGCGCATCGGTGGGCGTTCGGCTTGCTTTCGCCCTCGCGCACGTCGCCGTGTTTCATCCGCTCAAAAAACGCCTCGGCCTCGAACGCGTGCGTTTCGCGCTGTCGGGCGCGGCGCCGATCTCGCCGGAGGTACTCGCGTTTTTCCACGCGATGGGGCTTTGGGTGCGAGAGGTGTACGGCCAGACGGAGGGTTCGGGCCCGGCGACGATCCACTATGCGGACCGCATCAAGCCCGGCACGGTGGGACGGCCGATTCCCGGCTGCGACGTGAAGATCGCACCCGACGGCGAGATTTTGGTTCGGGGCGGCAACGTCTTCGCGGGCTACTACAAGAATCCGCAGGCGACGCGCGACGCGTTGGCGGACGGCTGGCTCGCGAGCGGCGACGTGGGCGAATTCGACGACGAGGGATTCCTGCGCATCACCGACCGCAAGAAAGACATCATCATCAACAGCGCCGGCAAGAACATCGCGCCGCAGAACATCGAGAACCGGCTGAAGGCGAGCCCGTACATTCAGGATGCCGTGGCGATCGGTGACCGCCGACCCTACGTCACCGCGCTCGTCCTCATCGACGAGGAGCACGTCGTGAAATTCGCGCAGGACGAGCGCATTCCGTTTACGACCTACGCCAGCCTCGCGCGGCACGAGCGAATCCGCGACCTGATTCAGACGGAGGTCGACGAGGTGAATCGCCATCTGGCGCGCGTCGAGCAGATCAAGACCTTCGCGATCCTCGACAAACGGCTCGATCAGGAGGACGGCGAACTGACGCCGACCATGAAAGTGAAACGCAAGAAGATCAACGAGATTTACCGCGACGTGATCGAGGCGCTCTACCGATGACGGCCCAGCGAAAGAAGATCGAGGTCACGGACGAGACGGGCGATTTCGAGACGACGAAGTCGAAAGGGCGCGTGCGCCTGCTCGTCGAAGCGCTCGTCGTGTGCGCCATCATCGCCGTCGTGTACTTCAGTGACCGCGACGTCTCCGGTCCGCCTCGGCAGTCGGGCTTGCCGGTCGCGGGCTCGCCGGTTGCGGCCACGCCGATTCCGCTGAATGGTCAAGCCGAGCCGGTGGTCGGCACCGGCGGCGAAGACCCGATGATCGCGATCCCCGGCGGGGCGTTTCGCATGGGGTGCGTGGAGGGCGACGCGCAGTGCGACGCGCACGAGCGGCCGGCCCACGATGTGAGTCTCCCGGCGTTCGAACTGGATCTGCACGAAGTCTCGGTCGCGGCGTATCGGGAGTGCGTTCGCGCCGGAGTGTGCGCGATTCCGAGCATCAACGCCGAGAAAGAAGCGGAGCGGTACTACAACTGGGGCAAGGACGACCGCGACGCGCATCCGGTCAACGGCGTGAGCTGGTACGAAGCCGAGAGCTATTGCCGTTGGAAGGGCAAACGCCTGCCGACCGAGGCTGAGTTCGAGTACGCATTGCGAGCGGGCCGGGCGACCAAGTGGCCCTGGGGCGAAACCGACGACGCACCGCCAGAGGGCTTCGGCAACTACGCCGACACGTCGGCCAAACAGGTCTTTACCTCGTGGGAAATCTACGAGACCTACACCGACGGCCACGTCGGCACCGCGCCGGTCTGTTCGTTCGTGAGAAACGCCTTCGGTCTGTGCGACGTGAGCGGCAACATCTACGAGTGGACGGCGGACTGGTACGACGCCGACGCGTATTCGAAGTCGACGATGGAGGATCCACGCGGCGCGCTCTCGGGCGGCGAGCGCGTGATTCGCGGCGGCTCATGGGACGCGTTCCGCACCGGCCAGCGCTCGTCGTACCGGTTCCGCACGACCCCCGTGGCGCGCAGCAATTCCTATGGATTCCGCTGCGCGCGTTCCGCGTCGTGAAGAGGACTCACGCGTAGCGCGAAAAATTGGCCGCGATGTGGCGCGCCGCACGATGCGCGAACGCGAAGATGGTGATCTGCGGATTGACGCCCAGCGGAGAGGGCATCACCGATCCGTCGATGACGAAGAGTCCCTCGGCGTCATGCACCTTGCCCCAGGAATCGACGACGCTTCTTGACGGATCTCCACCCATTCGGCAGGTGCCCAGGGGGTGGAACGCCATCATCTCGAAGTCGGACGCGCGCGGTTTGCGGCGCGCGATTTCGTCGATCTGATTCAGGCCGATCTCCTTCATCGGTCCGATCTTCGGATACAGGCGCTTCGCGCCCGCCGCCGCGTAGATGCGGCACAGGATGACTGCGGCGCGCAGCATGCGCTCGGCGTCGAGCCGGTTCATCTGGTAGAGCATAATCGGGCGCTTGCGCGCGTAGATGACGCGCCCGCGCGACGTGTCGCTGATCATCGCGCCGTACATCGACATGCGTGAGTAGTTCATCATGAAATTTTTGAGCGCCGGTCCCGTTTCCGGAAACGTGACCGCGCCGACCGAGGGCGGCACGAAGATGCCCTCGAACATGATGCCGTCCTTGGCGAAGTCGTCGATATAGCTGCCCTGCGGCACGCCGACCCAGCCGCGCACCTCTTCGTCCATCAGCGCCGCCACGCGCGCCGCGGGGTGGATCGTGAGGTTTCTGCCCACCTCGCCCGACGACAGCCCCACGCGGTTTTTCAGCAGGAACGCCGGCGACGAAATCGTCCCCGCCGCGAGCACCACGAGTTTCGCGCGAACGCGGAACCGCCGACTCGTGGGCTGCCCGAGCGCGTCGCACAGCCGCCCCTCGACGCCCTCGGCGCGACGACCGCGCAGGAGCAGCCGTTCGATCCGCGTCCGCGTATAGACGCGCCCTCCGCGTCCGACGAAATGGGGGATGTACGCGGCGTCGGGCGATTGTTTGCCCCCGTCCACGCACCCAAAGGTGCAGGTGCCGCAGCCCTTGCAATCGCGGCCGTTGTGACGCAGCGGGCGGAAGTTGAGCCCGAGCGCCTTCGCGCCGCGCTCCACGATGAACGCATTTTGGCCGAGGATCTCGCGGGGCAGTTCGTGCACCGACAGGCGACGCTCGACCTCGTCGAAGACCGGCGCCATCTCTTCGGGGCTCATCGCCTCGACGCCGTGCAAGAGCGCCCAGTTGCGTAAAACATGATCGGGCGTGCGAAAGCACGTGCCCGAGTTGATATGCGCCGTGCCGCCCACGACCCTGCCGAGGGGGATGATGATCGGGGGATGGCCGAGCGCGATCGTGCCCCCGGAGTCTCGGTAGAGCTTTCGGGACATGTCGGGGAAGCTGCCGTTGTAGTCCGACTCGTCGAACCAACCCCCTTCTTCGCAGACGATCACGTCGAGCCCAGCCGCGCCGAGCAGATCGGCGGTCGCCGCGCCGCCCGGACCCGAGCCGATGACGACCACGTCGGCGCGCTCGTCCACGTCCGTCGCGATGCGATCGCCGTGGAACAGCCGTTCGCGCACCTCGCGCTTGGAGAGCGTCATAAAGGCTTCCGATCGAGCGTGGCGGGGTCGAACACGCACGGGGCCTCGATTCCGAGTGCGCGTTCCACGACGGGTTCCGAGTAGTACTGCAAGTAGATTACGAGCTTGAGCATCTGCGCGATCTGGCGAAACGCCGACAGTGCGCTTTTTTCGCAGCGATCCAGCACGCGCAGACGCCGCTCGACGGAAAGGCGCGAAAACCGCGAAAATTCGCCGATGAGCACGGGCAACCACTCGAAGAACCACGCGAGGGCGACAAAGCCCCGACGCACGTCGGGAGCCTGCGTGCGGAGGTGTTCGATCGCGCGGTCCACGGATCGCGCCTCGACGTGTCCGATGGGCACCGCGCCGCCGTCGCCGATGATCGCCTCGGCCAGCGCATTCAGAACTCGCCTCAAGGACGTCGCTCCCGTCGGTGGAAAGTGTCGGAATCCGGCCGAGGGCGACCGGGCCGCATTTCAACTCAACTCAGCTGAAAATGGAGAAGAAACGTAACCCACGGACAGCCCCGAACGCAAGGGGCTCGCTCCGATTCGCGGTCGTTCGCGCCACCGGGGCCGGCGAGGGGCCGTTTCCCCGAAAGTCGGAAATCGACTCCACACGGCCGCGAACGTAACTCAATGAAATAGCGTGTCTTTTTAGACGGGAACCGGGGTGCGTGGCCCGGTGTCAAACCCCGTTTCCCACCGTGACGTTTGCTTGACATCCCCCCTCAAATCCCTTAAAGACCTGCGGTAATTCTCGCTCGACTGCGTCCATCTGCCAACGTAGAGCCGAAACGACAGCCGAGTGGACCTTTGGTGACCGAGCCTCGTGACCACCCCGAGAAAGGACTCCGAGATGAAATTACGGGTCGTCTTTCTGACCTGTTTGGCCTTTTCCACGGCTTTCATCTTCGCGTCCCTGGCGATTCCCGCCTTTGCCCAGGACGAGGGCAAGGACGACGGTGACGACAAGGACGAGGAAGAAGAAGACGAGTGGGGGGAGGCCCGGATCGACCATGCGCTGAACGCGGGGTGGGAGTACCCGTCCGATTACGTGCAGCGCCCGCTGGTCTTCCCGAAGCACGTCTCCGAACTCGGGATGAGCTTCGACTACAAGAATGCCCGTCATTACTACGATGAGGACGGGACGCTGGTCGAGGGCAGCTTCAAGTCGAAGAAGCAGGTCCTCAACCTGAACGCGGGGATCGGCTTCACGGATCGCTGGTCGGTGCGCGTCAATTTCCCGCTCGTGTGGAAGAAGACCAAAATCACCAGCCAGGAGAACCAGAACTACCGCCGGGGCCGCGACAACACCTACGGCTTCCTCGCCGAGGAGGCCACGGTGGACTACCTGGACAACCACGAGCTGTGGAAGCTTTGGGAAGCCGACCTGCCCACGCTGGGCGACGTCGAAGTCTGGATGGGGTATTCTCCCTTCCGTCCCAAGACACTGGAAAAGGACCAGAAGACCTCCACGAGCTGGATCTTCGAGACGGTCTACAAGGCCCCGACGGGCAACGACAACCCGCGTCGCGGCGCCCACGTTCGCAGCTACCTGACCGACGGCAACCCGAATTTCTACCTCGGCACCGCCGTCAAGCAGTACCTCTACTTCATGTCGGCGGCCGTGCACGCCGGTTACAACTGGCGCATGCCGGCGAGCGTCAAGTACCTCGCGGGCGAGGTCGACTACGCCGACGAGATCAAGGTGGACGGCGAACTGGCGTTCCAGCTTCCCAAGAAGGGGGCCGGTGAGCCGTTCAACCCGTTCGCGCTCGTCATCGGCGGTCACTACATGACGCGCGTGACCGACAGTGAAATCAAGGACAACAACGGAAACACGGAAGTCGTCGAGGACACGCCCGGCTTCATGGCGAGCGTGGAGCCCAAGCTGGTGTACCACGGCTATACGGGCTTTTTTGAGTGGTTCTCGGGCGACCTCTACTTCTCCGCGGACATTCCCGTGGCCGGCCAGCGCAGCTTCTTCGTCGAGTCCCGGTCCCTCGCGCTGCCGCCGTTCGACGTCGAGTCCTACGAAGGCGTCGGCATCACCTACACCCTCGGACTCATCAAGAGGTGGGAGTGATGGGGGGTATGACGATGAAGCGGTCGGGCGGACGGACTTTGACGGAACGGACGGGATCGAGCCGAACCATGAAGACGACGGGAAAATTGACGTTGGGGGTCCTGGCGGCGGCGGTGATGCTGGCCGGCCTTGCCGGACCGGCACACGCGACGTTCATCCTCTTTGACGAAGGCGTCAACCACCCCGAACTCGACTGGAAGTTCGTGGAGACCGAGCACTTCGTCATTTACTACTACCCCGAGGTCGAGACGACCGCCCGCGCGATGTACAAGATCGCCGAGGACGTCTACGAGAGCGACTCCAAGCTCTTCAACTTCAACCTTCGCAAGAAGGTCAACATCGTCATCATCGACACCGAGGACTACTCCAACGGGTGGGCCGCGAACAATTTCGACTGGGTGACGATCTGGGCGAGCAACCTCTACTACCCCCACCGCGGAAGGACGAACTGGCTGCGCGACGTGTTCTCGCACGAGTTCGGCCACATCATCTCGCTCAAATCGGCCAGCCGGTTCCGCGAGAGCATGGTCGGCGTTCTGGTCGGCGGTTCGCGCACCTCGCGCAAGTTCAACTTCGACGCCGGCGTCGGCGTCATGTTCGGCTCCGAAGCCCTGCCGACCTGGATGGTCGAGGGCGTCGCCCAGTACAACTCCTCGATGTACGGCGGCGACCTCTACGACACGCACCGCGAAATGCTCCTTCGCACCGCGGTCCTCGACGACCACATGCTGACCATGGACCAGATGGACATCATCTACGACAAAAACGGCCTGCAGGCCGAGATGGTGTACAACCAGGGCTACGCGATGAACCTGTTCATCGGCGAGACCTGGGGCCTGGACTACAACACCCGCGTGTGGCACGAGACGGCGCTCGGGGTCTTCTCGACCTACAACCGCGCGATCAAGAAGGAACTGGGCATCGACCGCGAGGTCCTGTACCAGCAGTACAAGTCGTACCTGACGAGCAAGTACAACAAGCAGGTCGCCGGGATCCTGGGCAACGAGGCCAAGGGCTTCAAGATGAAGCCGTGGCACCTCGATCCGCCCGACGCCGAAATGACCGACATCGACAAGTGGAACGAAGGCCTGTGGCACTTCCACGTGCAGTACAGCCCGAACGGCGAATACCTGTCGATGTACTCCCGTCGCTGGCACGGAGCCAAGGACGGCGCGGGCATCTATCTGCAGAAGACCAAGCCCGACGCCGAAAAGCTCAACGACGGCAAAGTCTTCACGGCGATTGCCGGAGCGGTGGGCCTGTACTCCTGGTCGCCGGACTCCAAGAAAATCGTCTACTCCAAGGGCGAGGCCGACGAGTACCGCGGCTACTACTACAACGATCTCTACGTCTATGACGTGGCCGGGAAGAAGAGCGAGCAGATCACTCGGCAGCTTCGCGCCTCGGAACCGGCGTGGAGCCCCAAGAACGACCAGATCGCGTTCATCATCAACAAGGACGGTTCTCAGAAGCTCGCCGTCATGCGTTACCCGAAGATGTCGGGCCACTACATGCTGGTCGACTACAACGACCTGACGCAGATCGGAAACCCGGTCTGGTCGCCCGACGGCTCCAAGCTCATGTTCTTCATGTACCGCAACGAGCAGCAGGACATCTGGGTGATCGACGCCGACGGCCGAAACCTGCGCCCGCTGACGTACGACCACTGGGACGACCGCGATCCGTGCTGGGCCGCCGACGGCAAGAGCATCTTCTTTACGTCCGACCGCACCGGCATCTTCAACATCTACCAGCTCAACCTCGAGACCCGCGAACTCTTCCAGATCACCGACGTCGTCTCCGGCGCGTTCTCGCCGAACGTCAAAGCCGACGGCTCGGTGCTCACGTACTCCTACTTCACGAGCTGGGGCTATCGTCCCTTTGAGATGCCCAAGGAGCTGTGGAAGAACAAGAAGGTCGAGAACTTCGAATTCACGGTCACCGACGCCGAGGTCGAGCGCAACCTCGCCACGTCCGAACCGCTCCCCGAGATCAACGGGGTGGACTACGACGTGTTCGACGGCTTCGCGCAGATTCTGCCCGTCATGAAGGACCATCGCGGGACGTGGGTGTGGGTGCCCATCGTCGATTACTCCGACTCGCGCATTCAGGCCGGCGCGCAGATCCTGCTGGCCGACGCGGTCGATAGCAACCTTCTCTTCCTGTACATCACGGTCGGCGAGGAGCAGCGCTACAGTGTGTTCTACGAGAACTACATGCTGCCCTTCACGACGTTCCTGTCGCTGCACCGGATCTTCCCGCAGATCACGGACAACTTCCAGGTCTTCGACTTCGACATCAAGGCGAACTTCGACGCGAGCTTCTACTTCATCGGCTTCCGCTACACGCTGATGAACACGCACAACCTCGCGCTCTACTACGCGTATCAGGACATCCGCGTCGAACAGCCGAACAACCGCACGCGCCAGATGACGGGCCGCGCTCTGAACCTGGGGTACAGCACCGGCATGGCGGGATCCTCCGGCGGATTCCCCGACGGCGGCATCAACCCGCGCGGCAAATCGCTGGACGTCAACTTCGCCTACGCGAGCCCCGACATCTCCGAACCGTTCACCGGTGTGAAGATGGGCACCGATCTGGCGGACTTCTACTCCGACCCCTCGGTCATCAGCATCAACGAAGCCCGGCACTACCAGGATTCGAACTACCTGCTGCCGGACTACGGCTACTTCCAGGTAATGGCCAACGTCAAGAACTACAAACCCTTCCCGTTCTGGAACCTCAACAAGCTCAACAACTGGTTCCCGATCGACGGTTGGGATTGGGAGAAGCTGAACTTCGAGCGCTGGCGGCGCGCGCGGCACACCCTCGCGCTCAAGGGCATGTTCGGATACACGCACTCGACCGTGCCCGAAGGCTACGGTTACGGCAATTCGTTCGGCCGCGTGAACTTCTACGACCGCTTCCACGGCGGCGGCATGTTCATCACCGGCCTCGGCGCCTTCTCCGACAACGGCGCGTTCCTGGGCTACGAGAACTACTCCCTCGAGGGCGAGACGATGGCGATCGTCGGCTTCGACTATCGCTTCCCGCTCATCCGCGAGATCGACCAGCAGATCTGGGCGTTCTACTTCGACAAGCTCTACTTCGCGTTCTTCGCGAATACCGGAAACTATTGGTCGCATGTGGCGCGTAAGAAGGACATGTTCGACGCGAACAAGGTCTTCGACAAATCCGGTGACGGCAAGTTCTCGGTGAACGACGATCTGGTTTCCGACGCGGGCATCGAGATGCGCCTGTCGATGTTCCTCTTCCAGAATTCGTGGGACAGCTTCTTCAAGATCGCCCACGGGTTCCAGGACAAGGAGAACGACGAGCGTCCGTTGCGGTTCTACGTGGGCCTGGGTACCGGATTCGACGACTAACGGATCGGTCGGGCGCGCGCCGCGCGCCCGCTTGGAGGATAGGACATGCGCGTGAAAAAGTTCGTCCCCTTGGCCATCGCGGCTCTGCTGATGATCGGCGCGGCAGCATGCCAACTCTCGGGCGAGGAAGAATCCGCCACGCTGCCCACGGCGAACTACGACACCTTCAAGATCGTCACCGATCCGGTCGGCGTCGTCCAGGAAAAGGACTTCAACGGCGAGGGCACGGGACGGTTCGGCTATCTTTGGGACAACGATCTCGATGGCGTCGGGGAGAAATTCTATCAGATCAACAAGCCCTACGCGGGCATCATTGGTTTGATGTTCGGCGACGATGGTTTCGCGTCGGGCGGTCAGCCCTTCGCGCTCGCCAAGCTCTATCCCTGGCAGACCGAATACGAAGT
The DNA here is from genome assembly GCA_020845895.1 of Deltaproteobacteria bacterium. Classification (NCBI taxonomy): domain Bacteria; kingdom Pseudomonadati; phylum Myxococcota; class Myxococcia; species Deltaproteobacteria bacterium. The sequence continues at coordinate 17,442 of JADLEX010000129.1, forward strand.
GCCCGTCGACACCCTCACCAACTGGGTGCTCGGCAACGCCGCGCTGGGGTATCGCAAGGGCGAGTACGTCGATGAGGACAACACACTCGTCTACATGGACCGCGTGAACGACTCCGAGGAAGAGGCGCTCCTGACCGGCGTGCACGAGACGGCCGATTTTACGTTCTACAACTTCGGCACGGTCGACGCGTCGGCGAAGTCCGCACCGGCCGGCGATCTGGGGACGGACGAAGGCGCTCAGCCTTCCGCCGCGGGCGATCAAGATCCCAAGTGTCCCGATTATCGCGACTTCTGCGACGAAGTCGCCGGGACGTTTACGGGCGGCTGGACGAAGGCCGACTGCGTGAACAATTTGTTCCAGCGCGCGGACGGCAACTTCGGCACCCGGTACAACTCGTGCCTGATGAACGAGTGCAAGAACGCGGGCGACGTCCTCGCCTGCGCGAGCGAATGTCGCGCGCTTCACCTGGAAGACGTCTTCGGCTGTGCCGGTGAAACCGCGCCGGAAGTGGCCGATGTGCTCTACATGGTCGAGTCCGGCGGTCGGCCGAGCTTGGCGGAAAAGGGCATCACCATCACCGGGAGTCAGTCTCTTTCCGTGTACTTCATGTACAAGGATGCCGAATGCAACCTCGGCGGCGGCGAGATGATCGTCACGATCAACGGCGCGGAGACGCGATTCGCCATGCCCGCCGGCGTGGGCTGCAACAGCTTCGACGATCGGGCCCTGTTCGGATTCACGTTCCCGAATCTCGAGAACGGCGATTACGAATTCACGGTCGCCTTCCAGGATGGCATCCTCGACCAGGGCGTTCGGCAGCTCGCATGCAACAAGGTCGGGCCCGCTTACACCGGCTCCTTCGCGGTGGACGGCGTCACGCGAGACTCCAACGCGGCGCTCGGGACCGCAATGTTCCCACTCGACATGTACGAGATCTACGCGGAGAAACTCGACGTCTACAACGTGGGCAAGGGCTTTCTCGACGCGCGGGTCGTGAATCCGTCGTTCCTGATCGACTTCCCCGAGTTCGACGTCGGGTTCATTCAGGGATACATCTGGTCGATCGCGAATACCGAAGACTTCGGCGAGTGGAACTTCCAGGCCCTCAACAACTCGATCTTTACCACGACGCAGAACGACCGCGAAACGAAATTCGACGAGTCGGACGACGTCCAGTCCTACGCGTTCTACATCGACCAGGCGCTGGCGTCGGGTTTGTTCACGTTCTACGGCGATGCCGGCTGGAACCTGTATCCGAAGGGCCCTTCGGGCGACAACGACGATCAGGCCTTCGTACGCGGTGCCTTCGGCGACACGTGGATGTACGTGCCGTTCCAGCCCTTCAACCCGCTTGACCCCAACAAACGCGACACCAAGTACGTGGGCTGCACGTTCGACGCGGAATTCTTGGCGACGAAGGTCTTCGGCGCGTATCCGGATGGCCTCGGCAAGGACAGCTTTGATGGAATGTCTCGCGAGGAATTCACGAACGCGATCCAGGCCAATCCGGTCGCTCCGTGGTCCGCGTGCCGCATTCAGTGCATCAAGGAGACGATGGCCGAACTGAATGGATGCACCGACATGTCGGACTGCGTGGACGCGTGTCCCGATTCGGGAAAGCCGAATCCCGCGGCCCCGGTCAACCTCTGCAACTACTTCGATCCTCTCTACGTGGACGTTACCGTGACGGTCCCGCCGGAATTCGCGGCGAGTGAAACCTTTGCGACGCTCTTCCAGAAGGACGAAGAGGGCGAATGGCCGCTCAAGGTCGGTCTGTACGCGCAGACGAATTCGGGTCAGCAGGGCGTTCCCGGCGGCTTTGTGGACTATGTCCCCGGAAAGACCGCATACCGCATTCCGATGCCGTTCTTCCCGGCGCTTCCGCTGGAGTTCCTGCCGATCAACTCGGCGACCAGCGCGGGCCAGGCACAGATCTATCTCACGCTCTTTGACAAGAACGGCGTTGCGTACGGAACCCCCGACATGCCGGCGGACTCGGGTCACACCGTGCCGTGGACCTATCTGGTGCTC
>JADLEX010000130.1 GCA_020845895.1 Deltaproteobacteria bacterium
CCAGGAGACTGGCGAAGTCCCCGAATTCCCTCCCGAGGCTCGACTCGGCCGTCCTGTACGCCGCCAACTAACAAATTCCGACTGACCGCAAGCCTCACCGTGTCGAGTCAAAGGGCCAAAGACGAGACCCCCGGCGAAAGCCGGGGCTCTTTTTTGGTTCTTCGCTGAAGTCAGCGGGTAGGGGGCTCCGCCTTGGTTTTCGAGGAAGAAACGCAGAGGTCGAACCGTGACGAAAGCCTCGAAAAACGATTTGGAAAAATTTTGAAAATACGTCGGATTTGCTTGCAAACGATTCGCCCCGTCATTCCTCGAAGCGACTGCCGCAATCGGCCGATGAACGAGGCAGACGCGGGAAGGAAAGCTGAGAAACCGGAGCCGCCCCGGACCGGAGGCGACGGAATCGCCGAAGGAAAGGGCTCGGTGCGTCAAACGATCACGGCACGGACCGGAGACATCGGGGACGAGGCGACGGGACTCATGGAGAAGGTGGTGCGTCGCGAGAAACTGCTCGAAGCGCACCGGCGTGTGGTGAGAAACGACGGAGCACCGGGCGTGGACGGGATGACTGTCGACAATCTGTGGGGCTATTGCCGCGAGCACTGGTCACGCCATCGGGAGGAATTGCTCGGCGGAACGTATCACTCTTGGCCGGTGCGGAAGGTGGATATCCCGAAACCCGGCGGGACGGGAGTGCGGATGCCGGGAATTCCCACGGTTCAGAATCGCCTGATCCAGCAGGCGCTGCTTCAGGTCTTGCATCCTATCTTCGCCGCGATCTTTTCGGATGCGAGCTTCGGCTTCCGGCCGGGGCGCAGCACGCACGATGGGGTGCGCCGCGCACAGGCGAACATGACGGAAGGGCGGCGATGGGTGGTGGACATGGACCTGGAGAAATTCTTTGACCGCCTGAACCACGACGTGCTGATGGCGCGGGCGGTGAGGCGGGTGAAGGACAAGCGCGTCCTCGGTCTGATCCTCCGGTACTTGCAGGCGTGGATGATGGAGGATGGGTTGGTGTCACCCCGGACGCAGGGCACGCCGCAGGGCGCGCCGCCGTCTCCTGTGTTGCGCAACATCCTTTTGGATGACCTCGACAAGGAGCTTGAACGTCGGGGGCATCGGTTCGTCCGATACGCCGACGACTGCAACATTTACGTGAAGTCGAAGGCGGCGGGGGACCGGGTGCTGGCCTCGCTGGAGCGATTCCCGGGAAAGGTGCCGCGGCTCTCGGTCGACCGCGATATTAGCGCGGTGAATCGTCCGCGGCGGCGGAAGTTTCTGGGTTACAGGGTCACGTGGCACCATGATCCGAAACTGAAGGTCGCCCCGGAGTCGGTGAATCGTTTCGAGGACAAGCTCCGCGAGACGTTCCGGCAGGTACGCGGAAGAAGCCTCTCCACCGTGGTCAAGGAACTCGGCCCCGTGATTCGGGGTTGGGTCGCCTGCTTTCGGCCAGCGCCGGTGAAGGAATTCTATGAAGAACCCATTGAGTGATTCCGTAATACCATGTCAATGCCCTCACTCGACCGCGATGGAATCCAGGCCATACTTCCACCGGTGGATCGCCGGAGCTTGATTGATCTCCTCCAGGTAGAGTTCGATCCGCTGTTTCAGTTCGGCCTTCGATTTCACGCGAATCCCGCTCAGCATCGTCCTGGTCATCTTCACGAAGAAATTCTCGATCAGGTTGAGCCACGAGCCGTGTTTGGGCGTAAAAACGAAATCAAATCGGTTCGGGACCGTCGCCAGATACGTTCGCGTTTCCTTGGAAAGTTGGGCCGAATGGTTGTCCGGGACCATGCGGATCACCGCCCCCGCCGGGTAAATGGCATCGATCCGTTTCAGGAGTTCGATGAACTCCCGGCTGCGGTGCCGGTTACGCACCTGCCCGATCACCTGACCCGACAGCAGATCGATCCCCGCCATGAGATTCACGGTTCCGTGCCGGACATACTCGTGATCCCGATCGATCCCCGGATGTTCCCCCGGAACGGGCATCAGGTCCGGCACCGTGTTGGCGATGGCCTGAATCCCCGGCTTTTCGTCATAGGACAGAACCGCCAGGATGGACGAGACGCCCCGCCACTTCTCCCGGATCAGTTCGACCTCTTTGTAAACGTAGAGCACCTGCGCCATCTTGACCTCGAATTCGGGATCACGCCGTTCCAGATAATAAGCGATCTTGCGCGGGCGGACCTCTTGCGCCGTCAAGACCTTGGAGACGGATCCGCGCGAGAGTCGCGACAGGCTCGGGTGCCCTGCCGCCGAACCGTGTTTTTGGGCGTGGGCGGCCAAAAGCTTCGTCGTCCAAAATTCGTGGGAATAGCCGAGATCCTTCGGTTTCCGACAGGCCAGAGCCACCAGCCAGGCGCGAGCGTCTTCCGGAATCGTCACTTTGCGACCGCGCCCCGGCATATCGGACAACGCCGCCTTCGCTCCCAACTGCAACGCCTTGTCAATGCACCGTTCAACCTTGGGCCGATTGGTCCCCATTTGACGCGCAATGGAGGAAACGGACTCCCCATCCGCATAGGCCAGAAGCATGCGGGCCCGTTCGACCCGTTGGGCCGCTTCTCCCCGAGACCGACTCAGCAACGTCAATTCCGCGCGAATTGCCGCAGCCAGTTCCAACCGCGCTCTCCGCCTCGGAAACGGCATGACCGTCCTCCTCTCCGGCATTTCGGATGGGAGAACAGCCTGTCACCAAACGAGCCATGTTGCAACGTTATTACGGAATCATTCTTCCGGGCTCAAGAAACCTTGCCGACGTGGAATAGCGAAAGAGCGAGCCGGAGAATCGACATATATCGGTCGAGAACCCCGGTGGAACGCCGGAGCCATCCACATGAACCAGACGCGGCCCACGTCGGTGCTGCGAAGACTGGGCCTTGTCAACCTGATCGAAGAGTACCACCGTCTTGTGGGAAGCCGAAGAACCGCCGTATACGGAACCGTACGTACGGTGGTGTGGGAGGACGGCGGGGGCAACCACGCCTCCTACCCGATCGTGTCCGCCATGTGTTAATACGGCGCGGCGAACCCTCGCCGATGATCGATGTCTGATCGCAAGATTTGACGATGTCCCATCGCACGATGTGAGCTGGAGTCTCAATGGCCACAAGGCGCCCGGGCAGTGCCTCGACGCAGCGCTTAAAACAGATGCAGCGCCGTCCGAAGCCGCGAATCCGGGGCTTCGTGGTCCGAATCCTCTGGTGGGGATTCAATCTCGGCTTCGTCGTCGCCCTTCTCGGGATTCTCCTCGGTGGATACTACGCGTACACGATCACGGGACCGCTGGTCGAGCGTTTCGAGGGCAAGCGCTGGAAGGTCCCGAGCCGCGTCTTTTCCGACACGCTGACACTGCTTCCCGGACTCTCGGTGGAGGAGATCGGGCTCGTCGATCGGCTCAAGCGGCTCAACTATCGCCAGACCGAGGTTGAACCGGCCGAAGAGGGCGAGTATCGCGCGACGGACAGTCGCATCGACATCTTCCTTCGGGACTTCCGGTATCCCTGGGAGAACGCGAAGGGATACAAGCTGCGCGTTGAGATCGGCGGCGGCATTATCGAAAAGCTCGTGGACATTTCCGGCGAAGAGCTGCCGTCGGCGGAAATCGAGCCGGAACTCATTGCGCGTTTTTTCGGCGATCAGCAGGAAGACCGCGACCTCGTGCGCGTCGAGGAGGTCAGCGAACACCTGAAAAACGCGATCGTCGCCGTCGAGGACAAGCGTTTCTATCACCATTTCGGCGTCGATCCGATCGGTTTCACGCGCGCCATGGTCACGAATATCCTGAACATGCGCATGGTTCAGGGTGGCAGCACGATCACGCAGCAGCTCGTGAAGAATTTCTATCTGACCTCCGAACGCACCTTCAACCGCAAGGCGAAGGAAGCCGCGATGGCCTTCGTGCTCGAGATGGTCTACGACAAGGACGCCATTCTCGAGGCGTACCTCAACGAGGTCTATTTCGCGCAGGAAGGATCCGTCAGCGTCTGCGGAGTTGGTCAGGCGAGTCGCTACTATTTCGGCAGGGACGTCCGCACCTTGGGACTCGCGGAAAGCGCGCTACTGGCTGGTCTGATCCGTTCCCCCGCCGGATACAATCCCACGACGCGCGTCGAGCGGGCCAAGTTGCGCCGCGACTACATTCTCGAGCGCATGGCCGAGGACAACAAAATCACGGAAACCGACGCGGCACTCGCCACGGCGCAGGAAATCCGCGTTCTCCAGCGCACGCCGGCGAAGACCATCGCGCCGTACTTCATCGATTTCCTCCGTTCCCAGCTCGACGAGAAGTATGGCCCCGACATTCTCGTGAGCGAGGGGCTGGCGATCTTCACCACGCTCGACGTGCAGACGCAGCACAACGCCGAGCAGGCGATGCTGGACGGTCTCGAACAACTCGAAAAGGAAAACCCGAAACTCGTCGCGGCGAACAAAGCGCCGCTTCAGGGCGCGATCATCGTTCTTCAGCCCCAGACCGGTTTCATTCGCGCGATGGTGGGCGGGCGCGACTATTATCAGAGCCAGTTCAACCGCGCCGCACAGGCGAAGCGTCAGGTCGGCTCCGTCTTCAAGCCCTTCGTCTACACGGCGGGGTTCGTGCGTGCCGTCGAGGACCCGGGCTTCCACCTGTCCCCCTCCACCGTCGTTGTCGATGAGCCGTTCTCCGTCAACGTGCCGGGCTCCGGCCTGTGGACGCCGGGAAACTATGACGAGAAGTATGAGGGCGCGATGACGGTGCGTCGCGCGCTGGAGCAGTCACGGAACATTCCGACGGTGAAGGTGGCCATCGACGTCGGAGTCCCGAAGATCATCGAAGTGGCGCATCGCATGGGCATCGACAGCGAACTGCCCAAATATCCCTCCATCGCCCTCGGTTCCGCGGACCTGATTCCGCTTGAAGTCGCCGGGGCGTTCGGCACGCTCGCCAACGAGGGCACGCACGCCGAGCCGATGGCCGTGCGCGACATCGTCAATCCCGAGGGCAGGGTGCTTGAAAAGAAGCCGGTGCAGATCGCACCCGCGATTCCCCCCGAAGCCGCCTACATGACGACGTCGATTCTGCAGGGCGCGATCCAGCGCGGAACGGGCCGACGCGCGATCACCATGGGATTCACGCACCCCGCCGCGGGCAAGACCGGCACGACCAACGATTTCAAGGATGCCTGGTTCGTCGGCTATACGCCGCGCCTGCTGGCTGCCGTTTGGGTGGGATTCGACGACAACCGCAAGGTCGGCCTGCCCGGCGGTTCGGCGGCGCTGCCGATCTGGGCCAGGTTCATGATCGCGCAGTTTTCCAAGAGCCGCCCCGTCGAGTTCGCCTCGCCGGGCAAGGTCGTGAAGAAAAAAGTGTGTCTGGCGTCGGGGAAACTGGCGGTCTACGATTGTCCCGACGTCATCGAGGAAGAGTTCATGGAGGGCACCGAGCCCTCGGAAGAATGCGACATGCACAAGGATTCGATTCTGGAGTTTTTCAAATCGAAGACCAAACCCGGAGGACCCTGATGCGTGACGCCGCGCGATCCGTATTTTGGTCGGTTCTGGTCGTGGCCTTTCTGGTTTCGTCGCTGGGAACCGGGTGCGCGATCAAAAACCGGAAAGGCGAAGAGATCTTCGCCGTTCAGGTGAAAACCGGGCCGGACGGCGCCGAGGAAACGCCGGATTCCGAAGCTCCGCCGGCCGCGACTCCGGCTCCCGAAGCGACCCCGGCACCCGAGCCGTCGTCCGCGGCCGTGCCGAATGAGATCCCGCCCCCCGCGGCCGAACCCGAAGCGCCCGCGGCAAGCACGGCCAAGACGCCGTGGTGGAAGAAACCGAGTGTCGAGGTGAAGGATCTCGATTCGGACGGCGCGTCCACCGCGGAGCCGAAGTCGGAAACCAAGTCCGCACCGGCGGCGACGCACGGCGATTTCGAGGAGACCGATCTCGCGCCCGAGGAGCCGACGCAGGAACCTGCGGAAGAGCCGGTTCCCGAGCCGACACCGCTGCCGCCCGCGCCGGAGAAAAAAGAGGCGCAGGTCGATCGCCACCTCCAGCCCGTGACCCATGAGCAGTGGCTGGAGACCTACAAGAAGCAGACCGCACCGGCGACCAAGGCCGATCGCCGTGCGAGCATGGGCAACGTGCAGAAGGCGATCGAGGCCGGATACGGCACGACCTACGTTACGCACCTCGAAAACGCGATCAACGTCGACAAGAGCAACGGCTACGCCTACTACTTTTTAGCGCGCGGACGGTTCGAGAAGGGCGACTGGAAAGGCTCGAAGGGATTCGCCGACAAGTCCATCCAGATGCTCGGAGAGGATCCGCAATTCCGCGCCAAGGCCCGCGTGCTCTACGCCAAGGTGCTCGCCAATCTCGGCGAAAAAGACGCCGCCGCCGCACAGGCCAAGGCTGCTCTCGCCGATGACAGCGAGAATACCGAGGCCAAGATTCTGTCGATGAAGCTCAATTAGTTCGCGCTCGGCGGTTTGCCGGGTCGTGTTGACGATGAACATGCCATTTTGATCGAGAGGACCGCATGCGCAAAGCCGATCCTTCCCGTTTTGAACTCAAGTCCGAACAGATTCGCTGGATCTGCGATCCGTCGCGATTCGCCTTCGAAACCACGGCGGAACTCGAACCGCTCGACGGCGTCATCGGACAAAAACGCGCCACCGAAGCACTCGAACTGGGTCTCGCCCTTCGCTCGCCCGGCTATCACATTTTCGCATGCGGCGGCGTAGGAACCGGCAAGATGAGCACGGTCAAGCGCCTGCTCAAGAAGTTGCCGAAGAGCGCGAAGAAACCCGACGACATCGTCTATCTCTTCAATTTCAAGAATCCCAAGGAGCCGTTGGCGACCAAGTTGTCGGCGGGCGAGGGCAATCGCCTGAAGAAAGACATGCGGGAGTTCGTGGTCGATCTGCTCGAGATGATCCCCAATCTCTTCGACAACAAGGAATTCAAGGGCCAGCGCGATGCGCTCGTCGAACGCTTCCGCGAGAGCCAAAAAAAGATTTTTCGCGACCTGGAAGGCGAGATCAAGAAAAAGAGCTTCGCGATGGTGCAGATCCAGATCGGGCAGCTCGTGCGTCCCGCGATCCTACCCGTGATCGAGAGCCAGCCCGTCGCTTTCGAGCAGCTCGAACAGCTCGCCGAAAACGGCAATTTCCCACAGCCCAAGCTCGAGGATCTCAAGCGCGAGCACCAAATTCTGCACGGGCGGCTCGAAAGTGCGATGAAGGAGTCGCGCGGGCTCGATCGCCGGCTCAAGGATGAGATCGTCAAGCTCGAACGCGACCTTGCGGGCCACGAAATCGACGCGTTGATCGGCGATCTGCGCGAAACGCATCCGTCTCCGGCGCTCGAACCGTTTTTCGCCGACATGAAGGCGTATACGCTCGATAACCTCAATCGATTCAAGGAGAAGGACGAGTCGGAGGGACCGGCGCAGGCCATCGCGATGCTTCAGGGCCAGGCGGCGGATCGCGAAACCTATATGGAGTGGGACGTCAACGTTCTCGTCGACAACTCCGAAACCGAGGGGCCGGTCGTCATCGTCGAAAACACGCCGACCTATCGCAACCTGTTCGGCACGATCGAAAAAACCATCACCCCCAACGGCAACTGGTTTACCGATTTCACGAAGATCCGCGCGGGCAGCATTCTGCGCGCCGACGGCGGATTTCTCGTGTTCCATCTGCTCGACGCGCTCACCGAGCCCGGCGTTTGGAAGGCGCTCAAGCGCACGATCAAGTCGCGGCAGGTCGAGATCGAGTCGTACGACAGCGTTCTTTTCTACATGACGTCGTCGCTCAAACCGCAAGGCATCGACGTCGACGTCAAACTCGTCGTGATCGGCGACGTGTATCTCTATCACATGCTCCACGCGTACGACGAAGACTTCAAAAAGATGTTCAAGGTACGCGCCGATTTCGACCACGTCATGCCTCACAGCGACGACTCCGTGTTCGAAACGGCCCGCTTCGTGTCGCAGGTCGTTCGCAACGAGAACCTGCCGCCATTCGACAAGACCGCCCTCGCCGCCGTCGTCGAGGAGTGCGTGGCGATGGCCGGCCAGCTGAACAAGCTGACGACCAAGTTCTCCGTCGTCGCCGACATCGTGCGCGAGACGGCCTACTGGACGGTCAAGACGCGAGCCAAAGTGGCGAAAGCGCAGCACGTGCTGCGCGCGCTCGATGCGCGCAAAACGCGCAGCAACCTGATCGAGGAAAAACTCCAGGAGATGATCGACGCGGGCAAGATCCTCATCTCGACGGGCGGCGGCAGAGTCGGCCAGATCAACGGTCTCGCGGTGTACCAGATCGGCGACTACAGTTTCGGCAAGCCCACCCGAATTACCGCCAAGATCGGCATGGGCCGCGCGGGGATCATCAATATCGAGCGCGAAGCGAAGCTTTCGGGCAAGACCTACGACAAGGGGCTGTTCATTCTCAATGGGTTCCTGCGTGAGCGATTCTCGATGGACAAACCCATGACGCTCTCGGCGTCGGTCGCGTTCGAACAGAGCTACGGCGGCGTGGACGGCGACTCGGCGAGCAGCACCGAGACCTATGCGTTGCTCTCGGCCATCGCGGACATCCCTCTCGACCAGTCGATCGCGGTCACGGGCTCGATGAATCAGAACGGCGAGATCCAGCCCATCGGCGGCGTCAACGAAAAGATCGAAGGCTACTTCCTCGCGTGCAAGGCCAAGAAGCTCACGGGGCGGCAGGGCGTCATCATTCCGATCCAGAACGTCTCCGACCTGATGCTCTCGCACGAAGTCGTCGAGGCCGTCCGTAAGCGCAAGTTCCACATCTGGGCCGTGTCGCATGTGGACGAGGGCATGGAGGTGCTCACCGGCATCGAAGCGGGCGCGCGCGGCGCGGATGGCAAGTTTCCCGCGGACACGCTCAACGGCGTCGTCGACGGGAAGCTCTTCAAGTTCGCCAAGGACCTGCAGGACTTCGGCAAGGAAAAAAAGGACGACAAAAAGGCGTCGGAAAAAAAAGACGCCGAGGTCGCCGAGGACGATTCGCCGAAGGAGTCGGAGGGCAAGAAGTCCGGTCCGAAGCGTAAAACCAAGCGTCGTCGTTAAGACGGCGGTCACGCCAACCTGACGCGCGTCGTGTTTTCGGCGCGCGTTTGTCGTATAATCGAGCTTGATCGGAGAACGGATTGAGCGCGCGAACCTCGCGAATTCTGGTCGGAATCGGATTCGCCGCCTGCGCGGTGATGATCGCGCTCGTCGCCGTGGCGGTCGCGCACCCCGAACTGTTTGCGCGTTCGAATTCCGCCCCCAAAGAGGCGGAAACCGCCGTCGTCGTCGCCGAACGTCCGCCGGAAACGCTGATCGACGCCCCGGTCGAGCCGACCGACGAAGCGCCGCCGCCTACCCCGACCCCCGGCAGCCTCAAAACGCGATACCCGTATCTCTTCGCGTCCGAGACCCCCGAACCCAAGCAGAAACGCAATCGCGTGCGGCAGGAGATCGAGGATTCACCGGTGGACGCGGCGTTCACGATCATCGTGGAGAATCCAAACGTGCCGCTCGATCGGCGCAAGTGCGCGCGCACTCAGCAGGCGGGGCCATGCCCGCCGGCGGAAAAACCCCGTATGCCGCTTCCGGTTTCGCGGAGCGTGTCATTGCCGACGACGAACACCGCGAGCCTGCCGACGACGGACACGAGCGTAATGACGCACACCGAGGTCACCGTGATCTCGCCGACGGCCAACGTGCCGTTTCCCGTCGATAACGGGACGGCGAGCGACGGTTCCGACGACGGTAAGTCCTGCGACTGATCGCGCCTCAGCGCGGTTTTTCGGTCACCACGCCGCCGTGGATGGCGAATCCAAAGAACATGATGTTGTTGAGGATCTTGTTCTGTACCCCGGGTGGCGATTCGCCTTCGTAGGGATCCACGCTGATGACGTAGTCCACGAATCCCGACAGCCCGACGTAGAAATTTCCCGCCGGCAGAAAGAATGTCCCGAATTCGATGCCGGGCGCGATCGTGACGCCGGGGTCGTACTCGGCAAAATCCGACGCGCCCGAAATGTCGGAGTAATATACGCCGAGGCGGAAATGCCCGAAGGGATGCGTCGGCGCTTCACCGACAAACGGGCTGGGTGTCCAGTACAGGTCGTAGAAGTCCATGAACCCGAGGCGCAGTAGACCGCCGACCTCGTCGTACTCGATGTTCGCCTTTTCGTAGTAAATCCCCGGCGTCGCGATCTCGCCCGTGTAGTGGCGATAGAAGGCCGAGCCCGCCAGCACGATGTTGTTGTTGAAGATTTTCGTGATGGTGAAACCCGGAGCGGGGCCGAAGCGCGCCTGCCCCATCTTGGCGTAGGTCTGCCACTCGCGCCCGTCGTGGACGGACCACTGCGCTTCGGTCGTCCCCATCAGCAGGAACTCGATCTCCGGTCCGAATCCCACCGAACCCGCATTCGCACGCGTCGCCGAGACCGTCGATGCGGCGAGAACGGCCACGAGCGGAACAAAATGTCGAAATCGGGGCGCAGCAAAGAAGCCCAAGGGAGCTCTCCGTTTCCCGGCTTTTCGCCGGTCCTGGGATGACGAACTTCATTGACGCAATCACGGCCCTGTTGCAAGGTCGGGCTCTTTTTTCGGCGGGAAACGATCCGAATGGGGTATCAGGACGCACGATTCGCGCACCGGGCCGACCTGGGCGGCCACGGCTTTGCCGACCTGCTCAAGTGGCGGCTCGGCATGGAGCCCGGCGACGACCATGCGTCGCGCCCGCGGTGGGAGTCCATCCCCGTCGCGTACGACACGCTCGCAGTCGTTCGTGCGAACCCGTCGCGCGCGATGGTGACGTGGTTCGGCCACGCGAGCGCGCTCATCCGGCTCGAAGGCGTCAACATCCTCGTGGACCCGGTCGAGGGTTCCATTCCGTTCGTTCGGCGCGAGTCGCCCGACGCGCGCATCCTCGACGCCGTTCCGCGGCCCGCGGCGGTTCTCATCACGCACAACCACTTCGACCACATGGACGCGACGACGCTGGAGAGGTTCGAGCGCGGCACGCCGATGATTGTCCCGCTCGGCATGGGCGAGTGGTTCACGAAACGCGGCTTCCGCTCGGTGAAAGAGATGGACTGGTGGGAGTCGGTCGAGGTGGCGGGGCTCGATGTGAAGTATCTGCCCGCGCGGCACTGGTCGAAACGCACGCTATTCGACACGCTCGAAACGCTGTGGGGCGGTTACATCGTTCGTTCGAAGACGCACGCGGTGTATCACGCGGGCGACTCCGGGTATTTCGGCGGCTTCGCCGAGATCGGCAAGCGCTTTGACCGGATCGACGTAACGCTCATGCCGATTGGGGCTTATTCGCCGCGCTGGTTCATGCAGGCCGCGCACATGGACCCCGCGGAGGCGATCAAGGCGACGCTCGACGTGAAGGCCGCCGCGCTCATCCCCATCCACTACGGAAGCTTTCGACTCTCCGACGAGCCGATGACCGAGCCGCCCGCCATGATGGAAGTCGCCGCGCGCGAGGCGGGATTCGACCGGACGCGCCTGCTGCCCATCGGCGGCACGCTGTTTCTGGATTAAAGCTCGGAGACCTCGTCCAGCCACGCGCGCAGCCGCCGCCCGTACTCGGCGCGCGCGGTCATCGACACGTCGTTGTGCCCCGCGCCCTCGACCCACCACGCCTGTTTGGGCGGCCCCGCTTTCTCGAAGAGCGCCTTTCCCTCGGCGATCGGGATCAATTCGTCGTGCGTGCCATGGATGACGAAGATCGGCGAGTGGATCGAGGAGATCTTCGAGACGGAGTCGTACACCTCGGTCTGGAACATCGAACCCGTCGGCAGCATCGGCAGCAGCAACCGCGCGACGGACGGGATGGACGTGAACGTCGATTCGAGCACAACGCCGCGCAGGTCGAGTCCGATGGCAACTTCGGTGGCCACGCCGCCGCCCAGCGACTTGCCGAAGATCACGATGTCCTTTTCCGCGATGCTCTCCTTGAAGAGCAGGAAATCGAGCGCGGCCCGGCCCGCCGCGTAGTTCGCGACCTCGCTCGGCGCGCCGGTGCTCTTGCCGTAACCGGGATAGTCGATCAGCAGCATCCCACAGTCCATCGGCGCGAGTTCTTCGCGCACCATCGCCCACTCGAAGACCGTCTGCGCGTTGCCGTGCAAAAACAGAATCGTCGGCCGACCCTCCAGCGCGGGCCAGTACAGGCCGTGAACCGTGTCGCCGCTATCGGCCTTGATGCGCACCTCGCGCGCGCCCGCGACGTAATACGGGATGGGCGCGTCGTCCGCGACCTTCGTGGGGTAGTACAGAAACCGGCGACCGAGGCTTTCGATCATGGATGCATCCGTGTTTTGGGGGCGCTCCGGCTCGGAAACGCGTGACGACGGCCACCACGAAACCAGCGCGGCGACGACCATCGCCAAACCCGCGATCCAGATCCGTGGCGCACCGGCTTTCACATCCGGCGTATTGAACGCGAGCGTTCAAGCGGGGTCAATGCCGCGTTGGACGAGAGACGAAGTGGCGAGATCAGCGGTCGTCGTTTAACATCGCGGCATGTCGGGAGTCGACTCGATCAGCTCAACTGTGAATGACTTCGGCCTCGCGCTGACGGGTGCGGCGCTGCGCCACGGGTTCGATCTCGCGGGCGTGCTCGATCTCGACGCGGCGATGCCCGCACTCGCGGAGCACTCCGGGCGATTTGGCGAATGGATCGACGCGGGGCGCCACGGCGAGATGGAGTATCTGCCTCGGGGCGCGGCGAGACGGGCCGATCCGCGCGCGCTCCGGCCCGAGGCGCGGGGAGTGCTGTGCGTCGCGATGGCGTACGGGCCTGTCGCGGAACCGCTTTCGGGCGACGACGCGCGCTATGCACGGTATCTGCGCGGGCGCGACTATCACCGCGTGCTGCCCGAACGGCTGGAGGCGGCGCTCGGCGAGGTCCGCGCCGGGCATGATTTCACGTGGAAAATCTGCTGCGACACGAGCGCCGTGCTGGAGCGCTCGCTCGCCCATCTGGCGGGGCTCGGTTGGATCGGCAAGAACACGTGCCTGATTCACCCGCGCCTCGGCAGCTACCTGTTTCTCGCCGAGGCGTTCGTCTCGCGCGAAACGGGCGGCGCGCCGTCGGCCATGCCCGATCATTGCGGGTCGTGCAACCGCTGCCTCGTCGCTTGTCCGACCGGCGCGTTTCCCGCCGCGGGCGTGCTCGACGCGCGCCGGTGTCTTTCTTACTGGACGCTTGAAAAACGGAGCGGGCCGGACGCCGAATCCGGCGACATCGACGCCGTGCGCGGCTGGGTCGCGGGATGCGACATCTGCCAAGAGGTCTGCCCTTTCAACCGCAAGCCGTCACCGAGCCGCGACGATGCATGGCTCGACGCCGCCGCCGACGCGACCGCGACGGCGCGCTGGGAAGATCTCGTCGTCGAGCCGGAGACGGCCTACGCGGCGCGCGTCGCGGCATCCGCGCTCTCGTGGGTGCGCCCCGCGCATTTTCGTCGAAACGTCGCATTGGCGCTGGCGTCTCGCGCGGATGCGTTGGACGCGAATCGAAGGGGCGTTCTCGCCGAGCTCGTCGCGACGGCCCGCGACGCGGAAACGGATGTGAACACGCGGAGAGCGTGGGAGTCCTGCGAGACGCGGCTTCGCAACGCGGATCAGCGCGAGAAGTAGCGCTCCGCGACGCGCGCGAACATCTCCACGCCGAGGGGCAGCGCGTCTTCGTCGAAGTCGAATTCGGGGTGATGGTGCGGCTTGTCGAAACCCTTGGCCGGATTCGCACTGCCGAGAAAAAAGAAGCACCCGGGGCGCGCCTGCAGAAAGTACGACATGTCCTCCGCGCCCATTGTCACGCCCTGCGTGATAATGCGATCCGGACCGAGCAGATCCGCAGCGCACTCCTGCACCAGTGCGGACATCGCCGCGTCGTTCACCGTGACGGGGTAGTGGTCGGTCCACTCGTAGCGATATGTCGCGCCCATCGCGCGGCAAGCGCCGCCCGCGAGCGTCTCGATGCGTCCCTTCATCTCGCCGCGCAGCGTGGGATCGAGCGTGCGCACGGTGCCGCGCAGTTGCACCTCCTGCGCGATGATGTTGAAGTTCGAGCCGCCGTTGATCTGGCCGATGGTGACGACGGCGGGCTGCGTGGGATCGATGTTGCGCGAGACGAGCGTTTGCATGGCGGTCACCACGTGCGCAGCGACGACGACCGCGTCCACGGTCTGGTGCGGCAGCGCGCCGTGTCCGCCGCGTCCCACCACCGTGAAGACGAATTCGTCCGCGCTCGCCAGCACGGGTCCGGCGTGCGTTCCGAGGGTGCCGACGGGAAACTCGTTCCACAGGTGCAGGCCGACGATGGCATCCACGCGCGGGTCGTCGAGTGCCCCCTCGTCAATCATGGGTTTCGCGCCGCCGGGACCTTCCTCCGCGGGCTGGAAGAGCAGCTTCACGCGGCCGGGCAGCGACGCGCGGCGCGTCGTGAGATAGTGCGCGAAGCCGAGCAGGATCGACGTGTGGCCGTCGTGACCGCACGCGTGCATTCGTCCGGCGTTCGTTGACGTGTACGGCGAGTCCTTGAGTTCCTGCAGGGGCAGGGCGTCCATGTCGGCGCGGTACGCGAGGGTCGGACCGTCGGCCGCGTCGCCCACGATCGTGCCCACCACGCCGGTCGTTGCGACACGCTTCACGTCGAAACCCAACTCGCGCAGCCGCGCCTCGACGATGCCGCTCGTTCGCACCTCCTCGAAACCGATCTCGGGGTGGCGATGCAAGTCGCGCCGGGTTTCGACGAGCTGGCCCCTGAGCGCCAGAATTTCAGGCCGTATCGCGACGGTCATCGCGTTCTCCGTGGCAGGCGGGTGGAGTGCCAGCGTCGCTGTTACAGTTTCTCGATCCACTGTTCAATGAGCCCGAACAGGCGGCGGGCGTGTCGCTGCGCGTCGTCGGCCTGCGTCCAGCGCCCGTGGCGGCCGAGATCGTGCAGGTTCTCGAAGGCCGCCTGAAAGCGCGGGATGCCCATCGAGTAGGCGGCGATGAGCAGGCGGTCGGCGCTTTCGACAAAACGCTCCGGGTCTTTGTCTTCGATGGACTTTTGCAGAGCGGGCCAGGCGGCGTCGACGGTTTCGCGGAAATGCCGGCCCACCTCGCTCAGCAAATCCTTGTCGTGGTCAAATTCGACGAGCAATTCGTCGAGTTCGCGCAACAGGGCGTTCTTTGCGGACAGCAGGTCCGAGACCGGATGCGCGCGATCCGGCGGCGACTCGTCGAATCTCGCGAGCGCCTCGGCCACGCGCGCGGGACTTGCCGGGCGTGCGACGGCTACGGCGAAGCCCAGATCAAGCAATTTCGCCTCGGGCTCCTCGATCGGATCGAACAGCGCAATCATCGGCGGAATCGGAATATTCGTCTCGCGTCGGCGCGTCGCAAGCCACATGCGCGCGGCGGAATCGAGCAGCTTCGTCGAGACGAATGCGACGTCGTAGGTTTCGCTCTCGAGCGCGCGGGCCGTCAGCCCCCAATCGCTGACCGATTCCGCGGACCATCCCGTTTTTTCCACGCTGCGCACGACGATCATCTGGTGCAACTCGTCGGGATCGGCGACGAGTACGCGGCGATCGCGTCGCGCCATCTCGCGCAGGCTGTGACGCGTGACGAGGCCACTCGACATGTCGCCCGACACGACGCGGCCCGGCAACAAAGACAAGGCCTGACGCAGGTAGGTGTCGTAGAGCGGCGTCGTCAGGTAGGCGTCGAACCCGATTTCGCGCAGCCGCGCTGCATCCCCTCGTTTTCCGGCGGCGGTGATGAGCAACAGCGGCGTACGGCGCGTGGCGTCGTCGGCGCGCAGGCGCCGTCCGAAGTCCTCCGCGGCCTGCCCGGTCGTCGTCGCGGAGAAGACGACGAGCTGAATCGGAAGCTCGGCGTTTTGCGCCTCGTCCAACGCCTTTGCGGCCTCGGCGAAATCACCGGTCGCCGTCACCACGCATCCCCACGAACGCAGCAGTTCGGCGAGCCGTGCACGCCCGGCGTCGGTGTCGTCGTAGAACAGCACGCGCAGTCCTTGCAGCTCGAGCGCGGTCTCGATCGCCGGTTCCCGGGCAGGTTGGCGCTTTTCGATCGGAAGGCGAATCCAAAAACTGCCGCCTTGGGTTTCGGAAGGCTCGACTCCGCATGTTCCGCCCATGAGCGTGATGATCGAACGCACGAGCGTGAGCCTGATCGCGATGGCCGGATCGAGATCGGCGGGAACGAAGACGCCGGGTTTGCCGGAGGAAAGCGTCAACTGAGCATTTCGCAAAGGCGTGGTGCCGGGGTCGTCGATGCTGATGACGAGGATATATTCGCGCGGCGTTTCCGATTCGAGTTCGACATCGAGAAAGAGGGCGGGCGAGCGTGTGAGCGCCAGGGCCGCGTCGCCCAGATCGGCCAGGATGTGCTTGAAGCGGCCGGGGTCGCCCCACACCCACACGGGGACCTCGGCGTGCAGGCGTGTGGTCAGGGCGCGGGCGTCGGCGCGGGCGTGACGCTCGAGCCGCTCGCCCACGGTTTTGAGCGCGCCGCGCAGGTCGAAATCCGCGGGCAGCAGACGAAAGTTTCCTTCCTCGATGCGCGTCAGGTCGAGCACGTCGTTGATGAGCATCACAAGGTCGTGCGCCGCGCGCGAAATCCCCCCGACATACCGGCGCTGATGATTGGGGAGTGAGAGCGCCTCGAGCGCGGCGAGCGCCTCGATCACGCCGTTGAGCGGCTGACGAACCTGATGCGACAGGCGGGGGAAGAGCTCGCTCTGCGGCGCGAAGGGAGGCCTGTCGTTCATCGCATCTCCCGTCGGCGGATGAGGTTGCGCGCCTGCGACGCCGTCGCCGTCGGCACCATTTTACTGGTCCCGAGTTTTTCCAGATCTTTGGGAATGAGGCGATCAAGAAAACGGATCGCGTATCGGATTGGTGTCTTCGGATGCCAACACAGCGAATGGACGACTTCGTAGTGCTTGGTCCAATCGCGGCTGCGGCAAATCGTCGAGATGATGTTCGCAGACGACGAACGTTCTTTCGCCATCTCAACGACTTCCTGGACCGAAATGCGCGGATTGCGCAGCACGCAGTCCTGAATGGTCTTGTTCGACGAGCGGATCAGGAACCGGCGCGCCTCGGTGTTTCCCTTGAGTGCAAGGAGCAGGCGATCGACAAACGTCATGCGCGCGATGCGCTGAAAGAGCGTCAGCTCGACGTCGGGCGTGATCGATTCGGGATCGTTGATGAGATCCGCCGCGAAGATCTCCTTCGCGTCGAAGGCGGGGCTGAGGATCTCCTCGATGCGAAAATGCGGGTGCAGGTGTTCTTCGGGCAGATCCGGCGAAGGGGTGACATCGGGGAGCGGCGCGGCATCGGGTTCCTCGTACTCGATCGGCGCGAGTTCGCCCGGCAGGTCCCGAGTGTACGCGTGACCCTTGGCGGTTTCGTAGAACCGCACGAGCCGGTCAGACAGGCTGCGCGGAACGTGCGTGTTTTCGACGAGGCGGTGCAGGAATACGGGACTTCGCAGGATCGCCGTTTCGTTCTTGCCGAGAATCTCGATCACGCGCTCGTGGGCGGCGGTGGCGGCGAGGTGAACGAGCGTGTCGTCCCAGACGTTTGCGTGCAGCGCGACTTTTTCGTGGATGTGATGGTTGTCGAAGCGCCGCGTCGCGAGGAAATGCAGGATTTTGGGGCTCGTTTCCGTCGCGACGCCCACGACGACGAGCGACTCGGGAAGCTCCTTCAGACTGCGTTTCGCGGGCTTGCGAACGCGCGGGTCCTCATCGGCGCAAAGACAAAAGAGCGTCGCGAGCAGGTCGCGGGTGCCGAGGGGTACGAGGCCCTTGGCGACGGCGACGCGAACGGGCAGATCGGCGCCGGGCGGAAGGGCTTTGCGGGCTTCTGGGCTCAGTTCTTCGTAGTCGAGTTTGACGAAATCGGCCATGCCCGTCCCGCGAGAATTTCCCGCATTCAAACAGATCGACGAGGTTCTGTCACGGTCGGGAGGCGATGAGATCCGCCACCGACGGCGCGGTGAGCTCGGGTTCGTGTCCGAACGCGGCGAGCGCCTCGACGGTCGCCTCGCCCGACAGCACGCACACGAAATCGACTCCGGCATTCAGGCTCATCTGAAAATCGGTGTAGAGCCGATCGCCGACCATGAAAGCGTCGGTCGCGGTCAGGCCGTGGCGCGCGATGACGTGATCGATCATCTGGCGGTTCGGCTTCCCAAAAACGAGGTCGGGCCGTCGCCCCGTCGCCGTCTCGAACATGGCGATGAACGAGCCGGTGTCGGGTAATGGGCCCTCTCGCGACGGGCAAGTGAAATCGGGATGCGTGACGAGAAATGTCGCGCCGCGCTGGAGTTTCAGCGCGACCGCGCGGATCTTGGCGTAGTCGAGCGTTGTGTCGTAGCCCATCGCGATGGTCATGGAATCGTCGCGATGTCGGATGCCCGCCTCGGCGAGATCGGCGAGCATGCCGGGCGTGCCGACGGCGAAGACCTCTTCGATTCCCGTCGTGTGCAGGTGCGCGATCAGGCCGTCGGTCGAAATCAGGATCCGATCGCGATCGACGTCGAACCCCATCGCCGCGACCTTTCGCAGATAGTCGTCGCGGCCCTTCGAGGAATTGTTCGTGAGCAGGTAGAAGTGGATTCCGCGTCGCGTCAGGTCGTCCAGAAACGCGCGGCTGCCGGGAAACGGCGTCTCGTCGAGGCCGAGCGTGCCGTCGATATCGAGAAACGCGAGGCGCTTGCGCCCGGCGAACGCGTCGTAGCGGGCGGCGAGATCGCTCACGGCTGCGTCTCCGGTGCGACGGGAGCTGTATCGGTTCCCGGCTCGTCAGGAAGAGGCTCGCTCGCTTTCGCAACCGCCGCGCCGGGCGTTTTCGCGGTCGGGGTCGGACTCGCTTCGCGTTCGATCAAGTTGATGTCGACGCGCGGCGCTTCACCCGGTGCGAGGATAACAAGACGTGCCTTCGCCAACGCGCGCATCGCCATGTCGGTGTAGAGATCCACGCGCGTGAGTTCGGGTGTTTTCGTTTTTTGCACAAGCACCTGGCGGAACCGGTCAGCCGCGCCCGCGGCCTGGCGTTTGCGCGAATCGGCGGCCTGTCCGGCCTCGTGCAGTCGTTTCCCGGCCTCGCCTCTGGCCAGATTTCGTCGCTGATCCCGTTCGGATTCGGCGTCGTTCTGCATGCGCGCGGCCTCGGCCTTGGCGTCGTTCACCTTGCGAAACGACGCAGCGGCCTCCGACGGCGGGTTCACGGATTGCAGATTGACGGCGACGAGCGTGAGCCCCGTGCCGTACCGCTCCATCATCGCCTGCGCCTCACGGCGAACATCCGTTTCGATCTTTGCCTTGCCCGACGTGAGCACGTCGTCCACCGGCATCGAAGCGGCCGCACCGACCAGCGCCGTGCGCACCGCGTGCGCCAGCAGCGCCCCGGCGTCCTCGACTCCGAAGAGCGATGCGCCGAGTTGCGTGATCTGGTACTGCACGACCACGCCGATGTCGATGAGGTTTTCATCGCCGGTGACGAGCCCGATCTGTTCCTCGAAATCGCCGGTGACGGCGAGGCGCGCGACCTGCCCGGTCTTCACTTTGTCGATCCGGTCGATGCCCCACGGGGCACGCAGCGCGAGGCCGGGACCAACGGCGTCGGTCACCATGCGGCCGAATCGGCGCACCGCCGCCGTCTCGCCGTTTGCCACCGCGTAGATCGACGCGACGAGCGAAACGGCCACGAACGCACCCGCCGCGATCGCGAGCGAAAGTCCGCGATGCGTCGCGACGAATCGCACAAACGCGGTAATGACCCGCACGCTCGGTGGGGTCGTTTGTTCGCGGTCACTCGCCATGAAGCTGCCGCAGCAAGGGGGAATCGGCCGACAAAAAAATCGTGGTCTTTTCGCCGACGATCTTTTCGTAGGTCTCCAACGTGCGAAGGAACCGGTAAAAATCCGGGTCCTTGGCGTAGGCGTCGGCGAACAGGCGAAGCGCCTCGGCCTCGCCCTCGCCGCGTATGGCCTCGGACTGCGCGCTCGCCTCGGCCAGAATCTTCTCGCGCTCGGCGACGGCTTGCGCTTCGATTTTCAGCGCTTCCTCCTCACCCTCGGACCGGTACTTCGTGGCGATGCGCGCGCGTTCGGCGCGCATGCGTTTGATGACACTCGCGCGGTTTTGCGCCGGCAGGTTGAAGCCGTTGATCTGCAGATCGACGATTTCGATGCCGAAACTCGACGTCGCGATCCCATTGACCGCCTCGGCGACGCGCTTCGAGATCTCGCGCAGTTTCACCCGCGTGGGATCGACGTTGAGAAAGTGCTCGATGGGTTCGCTGCCCACGGCCGCGCCCAGCGCCGAGGACATGATGTCGAGTAGCCGCGCCTCGGCCTCGGGGCGCGCCTTGACGGTCTGCGTGAACCGGAGCGGATCGGCGATCTTCCAACAGATAAAGCTGTCGATTAGCACATTCTTCTTGTCGAGGGTGAGCAGTTCGGTCGGTTCGGCATCGAAGACGAGCAGCCGCGAATCCATCCGGACAACGGAATCGATCGGCCACGGCGCTTTGACGTTGAGCCCCGGCCCCGCGACGCCGGGCAACGCGCGGCCGAATCGCGTGACGATGGCCTGCTCGGTTTCGTCGATCGTGTAGATCGCGGTGAACGCCAGCCAGGCAACGACGGCGGCGCACGCGGCGATCAGGGCGGTTTTTCGCGTCATGGTTTGGCCCCCGTGGCGGGAACAACATCGGGCACTTCCCGCCAGACGATCACGTTGCGGCCCTTGACCGCGCCGGGAACGACGAAGATCTCGCGACCGGCGAGCACGCGCTCGGTCGCCTCCAGCCAGAGCAAGTGGCGCAACACATCCTTACCGGTCAGGTACGCCGATGCGCCGGCGGCGAATCCCGTCGCGCGGCCCGACGCCGTCGTTTTCGCGGTGGCGGCTTGAGCGGCGGCGGTGGCGACATCGAGCGCCGCCCGCCCGCGCGCCTTGGGAACCTCGGCGGCGAGCCGCTCATACGCTTCGTGAATGCGCGTCGATCGGTCCTCGCGCGCACTGGAAACGTCGCGGAACGCAAACACGGCGTCCTGCGGAGGATGGATGTCGACGAGGTGGATCGAGTCGATGCGCACGCCCGCGTTCACCGCGTCGAGCTGCGACTGCAAATTCGTTTGCACAAACGACTCGAGGTCCGCGCGGCCCGTGGTGAGGAGCGTGTCGAGTTCGTGCACGGCGATGTACTCGCGCGCGGCGGCCTGAGCGTAAAGCGAGATGATGTCACGGTCCTTTTCGAGACGGTAGAAATAATCGCGTGGCTTCGACAGGCCATAGTGGACGGACAGGCTCACGTCCACGAGGTTCTCGTCGCCGGCGATGGCGGTCGTCTCTTCACCGACCACGTTCATCGCCGCTACCGGGCTGTGCCACTGGCCGGGGTTCGCGAAGCGCGTGAGCTCGCGCCGATTGGCGAGGAGCGTCAGGTCGGTGCGGAATCCCACGTCAGTCTTGCGCGGATAGGACACGCGCCACACGTCGGCGCGGCCGATCGGTGCGGGAGGGGCATAGTGCAGGCCGGGCTCGCGATCCGGCGCGACCAGCCGACCGAAAACGAAACCGTATCCCAGCGAGTCGGCGGGCACGACGTAGAATCCGGAGAAAAGCCAAACAACCGCCGCGAGCGCTGTTCCAACTCGTGCGACGCGCCCGCGCGTCCGTGCCCAAAACGCACGGCGTTCGTCGTCCTCATGATGCGTGCCCGGAACGAACCCGAGCAGACTCTCGAAGTTGTTCCGTGTCTCGCGAAGGCCCTGCCGCAGCGCTCCCTTTCGGAATCGCCAGAGCAGCAGCACGACCAGGGCCACGACGCTCACCCATTGGAGGAACCCCGCGACTCCGTTGGCTTCCGTGGAGAGCCGGCCCGTGATCCTGATCCCCGTCGCGGCGACGACGTAGTCGAGCGCGATCCCGCACGCGAGGGCGGTGAATGCGATCGAGAACAGGTAGATTCGCACGAACGAACGACCGAAATGCCGCAGCAGGAGCACGACGGTCGCGGCGTTGGTGGCCGGACCGGTCAGGAGGAACACGAGCGCAGCGCCGGGGCTGATGCCCTTGGCGACCAGCGCCGCCGCGACCGGTGTGCTGGCCGAGGCGCACATGTACATCGGAATGCCGATCGCCATGAGGATCAGCATCGGAACGAGGCCCTTGCCGAATCCCCGTGCGGCGAGATCCGGCGGCGCGAGAGCCGAAATCACGCCCGCGAGCACGAGACCGACGACGAGCCAGAAGGCGATGTCGTCGAGCATTTCGACGAACGCATGGCGACCCACGTCACGCAGGATCAGGCCGAGCGGGCGTGAGGTGCGCACCGATTCGGCGGGCGGCGCGGCAGCCGGGACGGGAACGTCGGCACGCAGCGGGCGACGCCAGATCTCCAGCGCCCAATCGCGGATCGAATGCGCGAGGCCGCGCACGCCGACGACGTGCTCTTCGCGCCAGAATTCGCGAGCACCGTCGTCGCATCCGCAATCCGGCGGAACCGGCCGCCCGTCGACATCGTCCCGCCCGGGAAATGCAATCGAAAGGACTCCGGCGACCAGCCCCGTCAAGAAGGCCGCGACGGGGCGAACGATCGCCATGATCCAGCCGAACAAGCCCCAGGTCAGCAGAATCGAATCGACGCTCGACTCCGGCGTCGTGATGAGAAATGACATGTTCGCCGCGCGGGACGCGCCTTTTTTCTTGAGTTCGATGGCGACGGGAACGACGCCGCAACTGCAGATCGGCAGCGGTACGCCGAAGCAGGCGGCGGTGCCGACCGCGAGCAGACCGGTGCCGCCCATCCAGCGTTCGATGGTACGTCGCGAGATCAGGACGTGAAGCACGCCCGCGATGGCGAGGCCGAAGAGAATGAACGGTGCCGCCAAAAAGAGTGCGTTCCACGTTTCCCGAAGGATGGACGCGATAATGCTCAAGCTGATCCCCTGCCGCCCCAAAAGCGGCCATAGCTTGCCCGCCGGTCATGATGGGTGTCAACCGAAAATCCGGCGAGCGGAAACGGCCTCCTTGTGACGCGGCGACCGATTCCTTAGTCTGCAAGGCGATCCACGAGGAGGGGGCTTGGGCGCGACGTTGCGAAACGTTCAATTGACCTACGAGGACGTCGATCGCGGGGACACGCCGCTGGGCGAGGTCACGCTACGCCGTTACGCGACGGACGATGGTCGGATCGGTTACGAAATCCGGCTCGGCGGAAATTTCCTCATGGCGACGCACGGCCATCACTCCGAGTCGGCGATGGCGCGGCTCGCTTGGGACCGGCTTGCGCGACGGGAAGCGATCTCGGTGCTCGTCGGCGGTCTTGGCGCGGGCTACACCCTGCGAGCGGCGCTCGATTTGCCGGGCGTGCGTTCGGTCACGGTCGTCGAGATCGCCCCAAAGGTCGTTGAATGGGGTCGCACGTGGTTTCGCGAAACCAACGGCGGCGCGCTCGATGATCCGCGCGCGCGAGTCGTCGTCGCGGATCTGGCGGAGCACCTCGGGATGAGTAAGGATGCGTACGATCTGGCTCTTCTCGACGTGGACAACGGCCCCGGGTGGCTCGCCGCCCAGGGCAACGAACGCCTCTACACCGCCGACGGAATTCGCGAAGCAATCGCGGCCCTGCGCCCCGGCGGCGTGCTCGCCGTCTGGTCGCCGTCGCCGAACGACGTCTTCCGGGCGAGGTTTCGCGAGGTGTTGCCGCTCGCTGAAGAAGTTTCGACGGACGCAATCGGTCGCGAAGTTGGAGAGCCGGGGGATGTGGTCTATCTCGGGGTGCGTCCGTGAAGCGGATCGCGACCAAACGCAGCGCGATGAGGGCCTTGGCCGCGGTCTTCGGCCTGCTCGTCGCGGTCGAGATCGTCCTGCGAGTCGCGGGATACGGCGGGCTGCGTCACGGCCTGCTGCCCGATGGAACGCCGACGGACGGTCACGGATATCAGCCGCGAAACCCCTATGTCGACGCGGCGTCTTCCATCGTCACCGACAATGTGGTCGTGGTCGGCGATGCCTGGGCATTCGGACTCGGCTGCCGGTCGGAAGACATTTTTTCGTCGCGGCTCGAAGCGGGGCTCAAGAAGCGGCGCGCGCAGGCCCGCGTCGTCAATCTGTCGCATCCCGATTTCACCTCGACCGACGTCGCGGAGAACTTCGGCAAGGATCTGAAGCGGTACAAGGCGGATGTCGCGGTCGTCTTCGTGTCGCTCGCCGACGTTGTGCCGGAGTTCTGGAAGGACGAATTCTTTGCGCGCACGCCCTTCGCCGCGTCGGATCGGCGCGGCGCGGGATTTCGGCTCGGTGTGCTGCTGTCCGATGTGCGTCTCGCGCGACGCGTGAGGAGCGCATCGTGGGACCCGGAGGCAAAAGGCGGATACGTGCGCCGCGTCAAGACCGTCGCCGAGACGCAGTCGGCGCTCTTCGATATCGGCCGCGTTGCGCGCGACGCCAAGGTGCCGGTCGTGTGGATCACGTACCCGGTCGCGCCCGCGCGCGGTTGGCCCAGGCCGCACTACCCCGTTTACGCGCGAAACAACGACCTGATTCGCGCGACGGCGGTCAACTATGAACAGGCGGTTGTGGATCTCGAAAAGGAGATCACGCCCGATCAGATTGATGCTTTCTTTTTGTCGTGGATGCCTTGGCCGCACCCCGCACCGGAAGGGCATGCGCGCATCGCGTCGCTGCTCGACGGCACGGTGACGCACATCCTCGACGCACGCTGACCCGGTTTTCGAAAGGAATTCGATGCGCAAGTCATCCATCAGTACCCCCAAGGCGCCCGGCGCGATCGGCCCCTACAGTCAGGGCGTCAACGCGGGCTCGCTCGTTTTCACGTCGGGCCAACTGCCGATCCGCCCCGAGGACGGCACGATCCCGGACGACGTGCAAGAGCAGGCCCGCGTCGCGCTCGCCAACGTCGACGCGATTTTGAAGGCCGGCGGATCGTCGCTCGCGGCTGCCGTCAAAGTCACCGTGTTCTTGACGAACATCGCGGATTTCGCCGCCGTGAACTCCGTCTACAAGGAGGCGTTTGCGGGCGCTGAGCCGTTCCCGGCACGATCCGCCGTGCAGGTCGTGGCGCTCCCGAAACCCGAGGCAAAGATCGAGATCGAGGCGATCGGAATGGTGCGGACGTGACACCGCGTAAAGCATCGATCGAGGGGACGCGCGTATCGACCGTCGTTCGCGCGTGGAGCGACTCGGACTGGTACGTCCATGTGACCGCCTCGGGCGACCGGATCGTGCGGGCCGAATTCGTCCGATATACGGACAGCGAACGGGATTCCACGGAGCCCGTTCTCCGTCTGGCGCGCGACCAGATTCGCGCTTACTTCGACGGGTCGCTACGCACCTTCGAGTTGCCGCTGGAGCCGGCGGGTTCGGAATTCGCCAAGTCGGTGTGGCGCGAGGCGGTGTCGATTGGGTACGGCGAAATCCGGACGTACGGAGAGATCGCCGCAGCCGTCGGGTCGCCGCAGGCAGCCATTGCCGTGGGGGCGGCCAACGGCGCGAATCCGATCGCCCTCATCATCCCATGCCATCGCGTGATTGGAGCGGGTGGCGATCTGCGAGGTTACGCCTACGGACTCGACCTGAAACGACGCCTGCTCGACTTCGAGGGCGCGAGGTCGTTCAGCCGGAACTCGACGCGAACGCAGCAGCTTTTCTGAGCCGGGTCACGGTCTTCTCGCGCCCGAGCAGCACGATGGTGTCGAAAATCGGCGGGCTCACCGTGTTGCCGGTCAGCGCCACGCGCACGGGCTGCGCGACTTGGCCGAGCCCCACGCCGCGCTCCTCGCAGATTTTTGCATACATCTCTTCCAGCGCGGGCTCGGTAAAGGCGGCGATGTTTTCGATCCGTGTCGCCAGGAGTTCGATCAATTCCGCGTTCGGCGCGGCCAACCACTTCTTGGCAGCCTTGTCGTCGTAGCTCTCGGGCTCGGCGAAGAAATACCGAACGTGGTCGGCCATTTCAACGAGCGTTTTGAATCGCTCGCGGCAGACTTCGACGAGCCGGTCGAGCCACGCGCCTGGCTCGACCTCGTATCCGCGCTCGCGCAGGTACGGCAGCCACTCAGCCGCTACCGATGAAGGCGGCAGCGACATCATCTTCTGTTGGTTGATCCACTCCAGCTTCTGCAGGTCCATGATGCCGGGCGAGGCGTTGCAGTCGTGGATGTCGAAAAGAGCGATCAGTTCCCCGTCGGTGAACAATTCCTGATCGCCGTGGCTCCACCCGAGGCGCACGAGATAGTTTCGGACGGCCTGCGGGAGATAGCCGAGCTTCGCGAAGTCGGTGACCGATGCTGCGCCGTGACGCTTGGAGAGCTTCTTGCCGTCCGCGCCGTGCGTGAGCGGCATGTGGGCGAATTCTGGCGGCGTGAAGCCGAGCGCCTCGTACGCGATGAGCTGTTTGGGCGTGTTGTTCAGGTGATCGTTTCCGCGAATCACGTGCGTGACGCCCATATCGTGGTCGTCGGCCACCACCACGAAATTGTAGACGGGCGTCAGGTCGGAGCGCGCGATAATCCAGTCGTCGAATTCCGACACCTGCATCGAGATGGGACCGAGGATCACGTCGCGAAACGCGATCTCGCCGTCCAGGGGCAGCTTGATGCGGATCGTGTGCGGTCCGCAGTCGGGTCCGAGATTCCGGTCGCGGCACGTGCGGTCGTAGAGGTATTTACGTTTGTCGGCGATGGCCGCCTCGCGCTTCGCGTCCAGTTCTTCCTTCGAGCATACGCACCGATACGCCTTGCCCTCGTCGAGCAGGCGCTGGATCAGCGGGCGGTAGTGGCCGACGCGCTGCGACTGATGGACCGGCGGCGCGTCCCAGTCGATGCCCAGCCAGCGCAGGCCGTCGAGGATGATCTGCACGTTTTCGGGCGTGCTGCGTTCAAGGTCCGTATCCTCGATGCGCAGCAGCATCTTGCCGCCGGTGTGGCGGGCGTAGAGCCAGTTGTACAGGGCCGTACGCGCGCCGCCGATATGCAGACTGCCGGTCGGCGACGGGGCGAATCGAACAACGACACCGGAATCGCTCATGGAGTCCTCACGAAAGGAAATAGCCCGCCACGTAACGCACGCCGAGGATGACG
This sequence comes from Deltaproteobacteria bacterium, assembly GCA_020845895.1. Classification (NCBI taxonomy): domain Bacteria; kingdom Pseudomonadati; phylum Myxococcota; class Myxococcia; species Deltaproteobacteria bacterium. The sequence continues at coordinate 27,164 of JADLEX010000130.1, forward strand.
ATGAACACCGCGAAGGCGATGCGCAGGGGCTTGGGGTCGAGCCGGTGCGCGGTCAGCGCGCCCAGCCGGGAGGTCAACATACTGGCCGCAGCCAGAAAAATCCACGCGCCGATGTGAACGAAGCCGACCGCTCCGGGGACCGGCTCGGCGCTCGGCGATCCGCCGTAATTGATCATTCCGACGAGCGAATTGAAGACAATGAGCGCGCTGCTGGTGCCGATCGCGCGGTGCGTCGGGTAGTGGGCGACCATGCACAGAAGCGGCACCGTGACGATGCCGCCGCCCACGCCGAAAAACCCCGCGATGAATGCGGAGGCGAGCCCGACGAGCACAAGGCGCGGTACGGTGTTTCGCTCGACGGAATCCGCGGGCCTCGGCGCGTGCGCGAAAAAGCGGTAGGCCACGCCAAACAGGAGCAGGCCGAAGAGCGCCTTGAGCAACCGGGGATCGAGGCCGATCGCGGCCTGCGCGGAAATCGTCACGCCCACGAGCCCCCCGACGGCCATGATGCCGACCGCGCGCCAGTTCACCTGATTCGCGCCGTGGTGCGTGTATGCGCTCATGGCCGAGGTCGCGGTGATCGTGGCGAGGGAGGTGCCGAGCGCCATGTGGAACGCCATCTGGTCGGCGATGCCGAACCGGCGGAACGCGAAGTCGAGGACGGGGACGTAGAGAATGCCGCCGCCCACGCCGAGAAAGCCGCCGATGAATCCGGCCGCAAGGCCGGTGGCGATGTAGGCGAGCGCGATCGGCAGGTCAGGAAGCGACATGGGCGGATACCATTGGGAATCGCGGCAAAAAGTCAATGCCGAGAGCACGGGGCGGATGGTTCGGCTTGTCGAATCGAAGCTCAAAAAATACTTTCGCGTCGGTGGATGGAATGTGATATTCATGTGGGTGTCGCACGCAGAATGGGAGATGCGGCCATGCAAAAAGTTTTCCGAGCATGCGTTTTTCTAAGTTTTGTCTTCTTGCTTTGCGGATGGTCCTGTTCGCCGGCGAGTGACCCCGCCGCGTCCGGTGAATCGGATTCGCCGGACGACGACACGCTCCCGCCGGATGACGACGCGACGACGGCGGACGACGACAGCGTCGACGACGATTCCGTCGATGATGATACCGACGATGACACCAGCGACGACGACATCGATGACGACGTCGACGACGACACGACCGATGACGATACGGCGGACGACGATTCCTATGACGACGACACGGACCCCTGCGCGGACGACGATACCGCTGACGATGACGCGGACGACGACGGCACGCCCGACGTGATCGACGTGGGACCGGGCCTCGGGCACCTCGCGTATTTCGATGACGCCGGCCTGCCGCGCGCGGCGACGATGGACGGCGGCGAGTGGGTCGCCGACGCGCTGCCCTTCGAGATCGCGGGCTACACGCCCGAAAACGAACCTATTTATCGCCGTTGGCGGATAGAGCAGTTCGTCCGCGACATTCCGGACCTCGCGATCGGACGCCTCTATCTCCACGACCCGGACGGCGAGCCGAACGTCGAGCGGGCGGGTCTGCTGCGTTACGAAGATCACGAGTGGATACCGGATATTTTGCCCGAGGAGTTCGATTTCGTCGGAAGCGTTTATCTCGACCTCGCCGGTCGGCTGTGGGTCGTGGGCGGCGGCCCCATAACGCCCTGGCGTTTCATCGCTCGACAGAGCGACGCCGGTTGGGAGATCGAGGGCGTTTCGTTCATGGATCATATGCCGTCGGTCGAGGGCATCGAATTTCCCGACAACGATACCGTGATCGTTTGGGGGACCTACCACTACGACGATGAGGAAAGCGACCCCGTTCTGTTCGTCAAGAGTAACGGGGCATGGAGTGAGATCGCGGTTCCCTGCCGGGCGAACGAATTTGGCGGGTATGCGTTCGACAGCCGGGACGGTGCGAGTCTCTTCTGGCTCCAATGCTACGACGACGTGGGAGACGCACCCGCCGTGATGCGTCTCGACGGCGATGAACTTGTCCGGGAACCCGACGACATGACTGGAAGAATGTTCGCGTGGGGGGCGCTGACGGGTTCGGATGAAGAACTCTGGTTGTACGGCATCAACCAGGACTCGGCGGCGTTTGTGGCGACGCGCGAGAACGAGACGTGGACGCTCGAGCCCGACGTGCCGGTAGAAGGCGACTATTTTCCTCGCGCGAAGATGGGGCCGGACGACGCTCCGTGGTTCTGGGGCGAGACGTCCACCGACGGTTTGCACGAAGCCTATATCATCAACAGGTCGCGCGGACATTGGGCGGCAGAGCATCTTTCAAATCGGTATCCCGACTGGTTTATCGGGGCGGTGGAATTCCTTCCGGGAGATGAGATTCTGGCTTGGGGCGACGAACGGCATTGGCAATACGGAATCGTTCTACGTCGAGGAGATTGTTGGCGTCCCGAGCCCTTGCCCGCATCGCCCTCGCATTGGAGCTTTCACGACTCTCTTCTGGACGATCGAAGTCGTTTCTGGATGTCGGTTTCCCGCGCGGACGGCGTTGCCGAAGCGTTTCGGCGTGAGAACGGAATTTGGACTCGAGAGATTGTCGCCGGTGCGTTGATCGAAGAGACCTATCCGACCGGTCAGGCCATGGAGATGTCCTCCGACGGCGGAATCTTCATGTGGATGCCCGTCGGGATGCGGGACACCGGCTTCGTCAGTCGCCGACTCGCCGACCGGTGGGAAACCTTCGACGGCGTGGCTGGAGAGGGCGCGGCGATCGCCGACTTTCTGCCCGGCTGAAGTCGGACGCCAAATCGCCCGAAAATGTCGAAAGCACGTGATATTTCCGCCTCTCGTCGCAAGTGAATTTTCCGCTTTGAGCGGACCGGGGGAGAATCGGCCTATTCCGTCAGGAGAAGGGAGAGGCCGCGGAACGTGTCTACCCCGTGTCC